>JAIFKU010000011.1 GCA_020049495.1 Accumulibacter sp. | reverse complement strand
CGACGAGTACTCGATTCTTGGCACAATTCATATCATATTCAGTATAGCTTGCGTCAATCTCTGACGAATATTTATTGGCTTTTGCTAAAATTACTGCGCATAAGAGAAAAATGATATAGGATTTACCTGTGCCAATAATTTGAACATCTTTGAATTGCCATATGCACAAGACTACCGCTATTCCGATTCGTGAAAAGCGCTATTTCAAGGAAATCGCTTGGCTGTTGCTGGTTAAAGTTTGTCTGCTCGTCGCCATCCGTATCCTTTTTTTCAGCCATCCAGAAGGCAAGCCGGACGGTGTTGCCGTTACTTCCGCCCACTTGCTCGGCGCATCCACAGCCGATGCCCATTCGCCATCTTCTGAAAGCAGGAGTTCTTATGATCAGTGAATCCCTGGTGGATTTGTCACGGCTGCAATTTGCCGTGACGGCCTTGTATCATTTTCTTTTTGTCCCGCTGACTTTGGGACTGGCCTGGATTCTGGTCATCATGGAAGCGGTTTACTTGATGACCGGGAAGGAAATTTACCGCGACATGGTGAAGTTCTGGGGCAAACTCTTCGGTATCAATTTTGCATTGGGCGTCACTACCGGGCTGACTCTGGAATTCCAGTTCGGCACCAACTGGGCTTATTACTCGCATTACGTGGGCGATATCTTTGGCGCGCCCTTGGCCATTGAAGGCTTGCTGGCCTTCTTTCTGGAATCCACGTTCATCGGCCTGTTTTTCTTTGGCTGGCAACGGCTTTCCAAGGTCGCTCATTTCACTGCCACTTTTTTGATGGCCTTTGGCTCGAATCTTTCTGCCTTGCTGATTCTGATCGCCAATGCCTGGATGCAGGACCCGGTGGGCGCCGCATTCAATTACCAAACCATGCGCATGGAAATGACCGATTTCTGGGCGATAGTATTCAACCCGACCGCACAGGCCAAATTCGTGCATACCCTGTCAGCCGGTTACGTCACTGGCGCGGTCTTTGTGCTCAGCATCTCGGCCTGGTATCTGCTCAAGGGGCGCGACAAAGCCTTTGCCTTGCGTTCGTTCCGCATTGCTGCTGCCTTTGGCTTTGCGTCGGCGCTATCCGTTATCGTGCTCGGTGACGAATCGGGCTACACGGTCACCGAATCTCAGCAATCCAAGCTCGCTGCAATGGAGGCCATGTGGGAAACCGAACCGGCCCCGGCAGGATTGACCTTATTCGCTCTCCCGGATCAACAGGCACGGACTAACCACTACGAATTGAGGATTCCCTATGTGATGGGCATCATTGGCACGCGTTCGCTGAGCAAGGAGATTCCAGGCATCAATGAAATCATTGCGCTGAATCGCGTGCGTATCGAAAAAGGCCAGAAAGCCGTGATTGCGCTGGAAGCTTTGCGCAGCGACCAAACGAATGAAACGTTCAAAAGCGCATTCGAACAGCACAAGGCCGATCTTGGATTCGGCCTGCTGCTGAAGAAATACGTGGCGGATGTACGTCAGGCTACGCCGGAAATGATGGACAAAGCGGCAGCGGACACCATCCCCAGGATAGCGCCGATGTTCTGGAGTTTCCGCCTGATGGTTGCATTAGGGATGGGATTCCTGCTGCTGTTCACGTGGGCCTTCTGGGCCAGCGCGCGAAACCGGGTGGAAAACAATCAGCGGTTACTGAAAACAGCTTTGTGGTTCCTCCCCGCACCCTGGATTGCCTGCGAACTGGGTTGGATTGTCGCAGAATACGGTCGCCAACCCTGGACCATCTACGGCGTATTGCCCACACATCTTTCCACGTCAACCCTGTCGGTCGGCAGCATTCTGTTTTCGCTGGGCGGCTTCATCGTGTTCTACACCGGTCTCTTTATTGCCGAGATGTACCTGATGATGAAATACGCGCGCCTTGGCCCCAGTTCGTTGGGTACCGGCAAGTATCATCTCGAACAGCAAGGAGTCTGAGCATGGACTACGCAACCCTGAAATTTGTCTGGTGGCTGCTGGTCGGTGCCTTGTTGATCGGATTCGCCATCATGGACGGACACGACATGGGCGTTGGCACCCTGCTGCCGTTTGTAGGCAAGACTGACATCGAGCGCCGGGTAATGATCAACAGCATCGCCCCGCACTGGGAAGGTAATCAGGTCTGGTTCGTAACCGCCGGCGGTGCAATCTTTGCCGCATGGCCGTTTGTTTATGCGACAGCGTTTTCCGGCTTCTATTTCGCCATGATGGCGGTGCTGTGGGCGCTCTTTTTCCGACCGGTCGGCTTTGATTACCGCAGCAAGGTCGCTGATCCACGCTGGCGTGGTTTCTGGGATTGGGGTCTGTTTGTCGGTGGTTCCGTGCCACCGATCATCTTTGGCGTCGCCTTTGGCAATCTGTTCCTGGGTGTACCTTTCCATTTCGACAATACGTTACGGGTCACCTACACCGGCGGCTTCTTCGACCTGCTCACCCCGTTCCCGCTGCTCTGCGGCGTGGTGAGCTTGGCCATGCTGGTGACGCAAGGTGCTCATTACCTGATGTTGCGTACCGAAGGGGAGATCGCACTTCGTTCAAGGAAGGCCGCCATCGCATTCAATCTGATTCTGGCGGCCTGTTTCGCCATCGCGGGGATATGGATTGCCTTTGGCATCCCCGGCTACGTCATCACTAGTGGTGGCTTCGCTGACGCACCCTCTGATCCGCTTGCCAAGCAAGTCATCCAGCAGACTGGCGCCTGGTTGGCAAACTACCAGCACTATCCCGCCACAATGCTTCTACCGTGTATCGCTTTTGCAGGAATGGCCATAGGTCTGCTCGCCGCCCTGAGAAACAAAGGAGGTATCGCTTTCATCGCCAGCAGCCTGACGTGTGCGAGTGTTATCGGTACGGCGGGCGCATCACTGTTTCCATTCATCATGCCGTCTTCAAGTCACCCGCAAAGCAGCCTGACCGCCTGGGATGCCACGTCCAGCCATTTAACGCTTGTTGTCATGTTGGGTGTGGTTCTGCTGTTCTTGCCTCCAGTAGTTATTTACACCAGTTGGGCCTATCGGGTGATGCGTGGCAAGGTGACCAGCACCTTTATCGAACAAAACAGCAAGTCGGTTTATTGATGACTTGAAACGTAAAGTAATAACTGGAGAAAATACATGTGGTACTTCACCTGGATACTGGGACTGACAGCGGCTCTCCTGCTCGCCGTGATGAATGCGATGTGGTATGAGGCGCAGGATAATGACGGGGAATGAGCGCCAGCAAGGGACAGGCCTTTCTCATTCAAGACATGTCGCCTGACTGACTAGGGCTGCAGGACAAAGGAACGGTGAACCAGATAGCCGTAGGATTCGTGCAAATTTTACCTGTTGTGCGCTTTATTGATGCCGAGGGGTCCTGTGAAAGCCATATCGAGAGTATTTTGCCTGGGGTGGGTTTTTTTAAGCCTTTGTCTTGGATCCGCCGCATTTGCCCGAACCACCGATCACAGAACGCTTGAGGAACTGCGGGGGCCATTCAAGACCGGCCCTGACGTGACGAAGGCCTGCCTGTCCTGTCATAACGAGGCGGGGCACCAGGTGATGAAGAGTGTGCATTGGACCTGGGACAAGATCAGTCCGGTCACGGGCAAGCGCTTGGGTAAAAAAAACGCCGCCAACAACTTCTGCGGTTCGCCGCTATCCAATGAACCGCGCTGCACGAGCTGCCATGCCGGTTACGGCTGGAGGGACAAGAGCTTCGATTTCTCCAAGCAGGAGAACGTAGATTGTCTTGCCTGTCACGATACGACATCAACTTACAAAAAAATCTCAACCGATGCGGGCCACCCCCTCTATGAGCCGCGTGAGATTCCCCCTGGGAGCGGCAAGATTGTGCAGCCACCCAATCTGGCAAAGATTGCCCAGCAGGTCGGCAAACCCGGTCGAAACAATTGCGGTGCCTGTCACTTCAATGGCGGTGGTGGCGACGCTGTAAAGCATGGGGATCTCGATTCGTCATTGATCCGGCCCAGCAAGTCACTCGATGTGCACATGGGCGTTGATGGGCAAAACATGGTCTGTGCCGATTGCCACACCTTCAACGATCATCAGCCGTCCGGCAGTCGCGATGCGGTGCGTGCGACGGATTCGCACGGCATTGATCTGCCAAAGGATGACCACGACCGGGCGACGTGTGAATCCTGCCACGGTGCGACGCCGCACAAAAAGGACAAACTGAACGACCACACCAATCGCGTGGCCTGCCAGAGCTGCCATATCCCGGAGTTCGCTCGTGGCGGCATTGCCACCAAGATGCTCTGGGACTGGTCGACCGGCGGAAAGCGAGGTCCGGATGGCAAACCACTGTACATCAATGATAACCACGGACATCTCATCTATTCAGCCGAAAAGGGCGACTTCAAGTATGCCGAGAATGTTCGTCCAGAATACAAATGGTATAACGGGGTTGTGCATCAGGTAGCCATTACCGACACGTTCGATGACAGCAAGATTCTCGAGCTCAACCGCGTGGAGGGATCAGCCAATGACCCCAAGGCGCGCATCTGGCCATTCAAGGTCATGCATGGCAAACAGCCTTACGACACGGTTAACAAGACACTGGTGGTCAACCACGTGTTTGGCAAGGACGATACGGCGTTCTGGACGAATTTTGACTATGCGAAGGCGATCCAGGCAGGAATGGACTATGCCGGTCTGCCCTACAGTGGCCAGTTCGGTTTCATCGAAACCCGCATGAACTGGTTCATCACGCACATGGTTGCCCCCAAGGAGAAAGCTGTTCCCTGCGGTGAGTGTCATACGAAATCAGCCGAAGGGCGTCTGGCAGGGCTGAAGGATTTTTACCTGCCGGGGCGTGATGCCAAGCCGTGGCTGGATTTGGTCGGCTGGGCAGTCGTTGTCATGGCAATTCTCGGAGGTCTGGCGCACGCTGCGATCCGGATCACGATTGCACGTCGTAAGCGGAGGTCATCATGAGTACTGAACGCGTCATGATCTACAAGCGCTTCGAGCGCTTCTGGCATTGGTCGCAAGCCGTCCTGGTCATTGGCATGATGATTACCGGGTTCGAAATACATGGCACCTATAGCCTGCTCGGTTTCGGAAGAGCGGTCGAGCTGCATACGCTTTTTGCCTGGATTTTACTAACGCTCTGGGCGTTTACCATTGTGTGGCAATTTACGACGGGAGAGTGGCGCCAGTATTTGCCGGGTTTGCGCAATGTCGATGCGATGATCCGCTACTATCTTTACGGGATATTTCACGGAGGAAAGCACCCCTTCAACAAAACTGTTCTGCAGAAGCACAATCCTTTGCAGCGCTTGGCCTACCTGGCTTTTCTGGCATTGATGGGGCCGATGATCTGGGGTTCAGGGCTATTCTACCTGTTTTACAACCAGTGGCCCCGGTTCGGTCTGGATGCCTATATTTCTCTGGAGTGGGTGGCTTTCGTTCACGTCATCGGTGCTTTTTGTATCACCACGTTCTTTTTTGTCCATGTGTATTTGACGACAACCGGTCCGACCCTATTGACCCATATCAGGGCGATGATTACGGGTTACGATGAATACGAGCATTGAGTTCGTATCTTTGCAAAGACCGTAATCGGACCGAACGCTTCATCGCTGACATCAAGCACTTCGGCGTCTCGCTGCGGGCTACGACAAGCTGGCATCGACCTTCCTGTCGTTCGTCCCGCAGGCCTGCACCGTCTTCTCGCCGGTTTTTCTGGTAGCGCCGGTGACCCCGGTCACCGTACTGATCTCCCTTTCTCGGTTCAATTCAGTATGGCTTGCGCAAATCTCTGACGAATACTTATTGGCTTTTGCTAATAATTAATGCGCATCAGAGAATAATGGTATAGGATTTATGAGTGGTGGCCCGTTGTCCATGACGGCGGCCGAAGCCATGCTGGCTTATGAAGAATTTGGCGGAGAGAAAGCGGACTGAATTCCGCCGCCACCTGTTTTATCAACCCCGTAACCAGGAGCACACTATGGAAACTGTAACCTCTGCTTTTCCGCGTTTGAATGAACCCGCACCCGATTTCAGCGCCAAAACCACTTTTGGCGATCGCAGCCTGTCGGATTATCGCGGCAAATGGCTGATCCTCTTTTCGCATCCTGCCGACTTCACCCCGGTGTGTACCACTGAATTCATCGGATTTGCCAAGGCCGCGCCGAAGTTTCAGTCGATGGGCTGCGAACTGTTGGGCTTGTCGATCGACAGCCTGTTTTCACACATCGCCTGGACGCGCAATATCAAGGAGAAATTTGGCGTCGAGATTCCTTTCCCGATCATCGAAGACCTGAAAATGGATGTGGCGCGTTCCTACGGCATGATCCACCCGGGTGCGGGCGACACCTCGGCAGTGCGCGCCACCTTCCTTATCGATCCTAACGGTGTTCTGCGCGCCATGGTGTATTACCCGATGAGCAACGGGCGCAGCATTGACGAATTTGTCCGTCTGCTCACCGCGCTGCAAACCAGCGATGCAAACGGGGTAGCGACCCCTGAAAACTGGCACGCCGGAGAACCCGTCATTGTCCCTCCGCCGAAAACAGCAGAAGCGGCCGAGAAGCGTAGTGGCGCAGGCTATGACTATGTGGATTGGTATTTCTCGAAGAAGACTATTTGACGCAGTTTATTTGGTCTCTGCCCTGAAAGCCGAGTCAATTGGCTATCTTCAGGCATTATTGTCGGGGGAAGGCTTATGCACAGCCTTCCCCCGACATATCATCTCAAGAAGGCCGTTTTTATTGACTCCTGGCCTATCAAAGGATCAGCAATTTTTTGTATTGCAGACCTTGAGGCTCCTGGCTAAGTCATCTATCCCGCCGCCATCGAGAATGCGCTGATAACCTTGCTTTTCCAGCATGCCTCGCGCCAACGCCGAGCGGCGACCAGTGCGGCAATAGACCAGAACAGGACTATCCTTTTTCAAGCCCTTGATGGACTGAATCCCCTGTCCGATCTGATCGACAGGAATGTTGATCGCACCGTCTATATGTCCGGAAGAAAATTCCTGCGGGGTGCGGACGTCAATGATGACTGCCGGCCTTGTGCCGTTAAAACTCACATCTTTGGCATGGGCTGTCAGTGCAAACAGAACCAATACCACCACCCGTAGAAAAATCTTCATGAAGACTCCTTTTGCAACATTTTTGTCAATTGCAAAGACGTATGCTCAGACGTAAAAACTTCCACCACAACCACAATGGTTTTTCACATTCGGGTTGTTTATTGAAAAACCTCCTTCGTCACCTTCACTTGAATAGCCTATCTCAGTGCCATCCACGTAGACAAGCGACTTGGGGTCAATATATATCTTCGCACCATGACTTTCATACATCAGGTCATATTCATCGGCTTCGTCCACAAACTCCAGCCTGTAGGTCATTCCATCGCATTCCGAAGTCTGAACCATAAGACGGATACCAAGACCGCCGCCGCGCTGCGCCAGATAGTTTTGCATCTCCTGTGCAGCTATTTTACTGAAGCTGAGCGCCATTCTCTAATCTCCTGAAGTGCCTGAACTTGCACGGGCAACGATCCTGTCGTGCCCTGTATTTGGCATATGCTAACATTGTCTATCGTTGCTGGTAAACCGTAGTAGCAAAGGATAGATAAGAGGCGAACCGGCCCCTATTTTTCTGGACACGATTTTGGGGTAAAACCGTATTTGGAGAAATAGGGGCCGGTTCAGCCGATGCTGGTATTGACTGGCTTTTCGACAATCTTCTTTGGCAATCTTTATTGGCTTTAGCCATAAATAGTATAGTATGATTTGATTATATTTCCATCTCGTGAAATTTTTAATGGCTACATTCTCGGTATGTTCCACCGGTGATATCTCTAAAAATTTTCGGCACGACATTGACAAAACCTCATGCCATTGAGTATTGAATCAGACCTGAAAATCTAGGATATGTCAGAGTTTTTGATTCCAGGTATTTACAGCGGATCCAGCCACGCAAAGGCGGTTGCCCCATCAATTCGCAGCTTTTGTAATCACAATCAAAGGAAAATTTATGCCCTCTCCCAAACTGTTGGTCATCGGCGGCGTCGCTGCCGGAGCCTCATGCGCCGCCCGCGCCCGTCGCCTGTGTGAAAACGCTGAAATCACGATCATTGAGCGTGGCCCCGATGTATCGTTTGCCAACTGCGGCCTGCCGTACTTCATCGGCGGTGAAATTTCGGCGCGCGATGTCCTGGCCGTGCAAACACCGGCTTCGCTGAAATCCCTGCTCAACCTCGATGTGCAAACCCGGTGTGAAGCCATACGCATTGATCGATCCAACAAGCGCGTTGAAATCCGCCATCTGGAAAACGGCAGCACCGAATGGCAATCCTACGACAAGTTGATGCTCGCACCCGGTGCCTCGCCCTTGCGCCCGGACTTGCCGGGTATCAACGACCCGCGCATTTTCACCTTGCGCAATCTGGAAGATATGGATCACATTGTTACGGCGACCGATACCGGCATGCGTGCCGTGGTGGTCGGTGCCGGCTTCATCGGCTTGGAAATGGCCGAACAATTACAGCGCAAGGGACTATCCGTGCAACTGGTGGAGTTGCAGAAACAGGTCATGCCGCCACTGGATGCGCCGATGACCGCATTACTGGAAAGTGAGCTTCGCCGTCACAACATCGCGATCACGCTGGGTGACGGTATTGCCCACTTCGAGCCTTGCACCGATTTCGTACGTTGCTATCTGACTTCAGGAAAAGTACTGGAGGCTGATCTGGTCGTGCTGTCCATTGGCGTAAAACCCGATTCCGAACTGGCTCGCGCCGCCGGTTTGAATCTGGGCCCTCGCGGACACATTGTGGTCGATGAATTCCAGCGAACATCCGATCCGGACATCTATGCCGCCGGCGATGCTGTCGAGACGACTGACCGCGTCATGGGCGACAAAACGGTGGTGCCCATGGGAGGGCCGGCCAACCGGCAGGGGCGTGTGGCCGCCGACCATATCTTCATGCCGGACAAGGCTCGCCCTTATCCCGGTTCGCTCGGTACCGCCATCGTGCGCGCCTTCGATGTCGCTGCCGGAATCACCGGCTGGAGCGAGAAACGCCTGAATGCCGCCAAGCGACCGTATGAAGCCGTAACGGTCAACGATCACCAGCATGCCACCTATTATCCGGGGGCCAAACCACTGACACTGAAAATCCTCTGGGAACCGGAAAGCGGACGTCTGCTTGGTGCCCAGGCCAGCGGCTTTGAAGGCATCGACAAGCGTCTGGATGTCCTCGCCACAGCAATTATCGCCGGCATGACCGTCGAAGACCTGTGTCACCTGGAACTCGCCTACGCTCCCCCATTCGGAGCGGCCAAGGATGCGATCAATCTGGCCGGATTCGCCGCGTGCAATCGCCGTGATGCGCTGGTGAACGATACCACCGTGCTACCGGACGACCCCACTGTGCAAATCGTTGATGTACGCCCCAAGCCGCTGTCTGACGCCTTCCCGGCTCCGTGCAAGGTCATCAACATTCCCTTCCCGACCCTGCGCGCCAATCTGGACAAGCTGGATCGCAACCGCCCGGTACTCACCCTGTGTGCCTTTGGCAAGATGAGTTATTTTGCCGCGCGGGTGCTGGCGCAGCATGGCTTCACGGTCAGCTGTTTCAGTGGCGGACTGAAAGCCAATGTTGATCCGCGTTCGCCAGCCAAGATGCCAACGCCGTAACACGCAATAAGGCAAACCGCAGGTTCCTGCTTTTCTGAATTGTTGTATGTTTTCTTCACAAAGGAGAATAGGAATGAAGCTCTCGGATAAATCGTGGTCCCCATACGTTGCCGGTGTGTTGATCGGTCTGCTCCAGATTCCGGCCTTTTTGCTGATCAATACCGCGCTGGGCACATCCTCTTCCTATGTGACCGTGTCGGGCACATTGGCCAGCATCGTTGATCCGGGCATCGCGCAAATCGACTATGTGGCAAAGCATCTCTCGGGGGCGAAGAACTGGTGGCAGGTCGCCACCGTGATTGGCATCGCCATCGGAGCTTTCATTTCTTCACGGCTATCGGGAACCTCACGCGGTGCGGTATCCCCTGTCTGGAGCAAGGCGCTTGGCACATCCTCGCTGGCCGTACGCATGCTGCTCGCCTTTGTCAGCGGCTTTCTGCTTCTCCTCGGTGCGCGCGTTGCCGATGGCTGTACCAGTGGACATGGTATTTCCGGCATGGCGCAACTGGCCATCAGTTCGTTCATCACCGTCGCCTGCATGTTTGCAGGCGGCATGATCGTCGCACTGTTCCTTCGTAAATTCTGAGGAGAATAGCCATGTCAGTTTTGACTGCAGTCATTATTGGAGTATTGATGGGAACCGTGTTTGGCTTTGCCCTGGAAAAATCACGAGTTTTCGAGCCGGGCATGATCGTCGGCCAGATGCAGATGCGTAATTTCATCATGCTGAAGGTTTTTCTGACCGCCGTAGTTACCGGTCTGGTCATCATCGGGATCATGCATGGTTTCTTTGGTGGAAAGCTGTATCCGAAATCATTGTTGTACGGAGCCGACATTATCGGCGGCCTGCTACTCGGCGCCGGCATCACATTGGCAGGCGCTTGCCCGGGTACCGTGTTTGCGCAAATCGGAGTTGGCTACAAGGATTCCTGGCTGATTCTCATCGGTGGCCTGGCCGGTGCGCTGACCTTTGGCTACCTCGAACCGACATTGAATCCGATACTGCTTTCCGGCGGGCCAGGCAAGCTGACGCTCGATACGCTGCTCGGCGTTCCCTTCTGGATGCTGGCATTCGGGTTTGCCATCGCACTGATTGTCTTGCTCGTAGTCCTGGAAAAGTGGCGCCCATGGCGTAGCGATATGGGTCAGAATTACGATGGAGACAAATCATGAAATACGGTATTCTGATTGAAGTTTAAGGAGCTCTACAATGTCGCGTCCGGTCAAGAATCGCCGAATCAATTGTGTGCCTGCCGCGAGTTATTTCAAGCCGGTGGGAATTCCATTGCGCGAACTTGAAGAAATCGTGCTCGGCATGGATGAACTAGAGGCAATGCGCCTGACCGATCTGGAAGGGCTTTATCAAGTTGCTGCGGCAGAACAGATGCGGGTTTCGCGGCAGACGATCGGCAATATCCTGAACAGTGCCCATCGCAAGCTTGCGGATGCCCTGCTTAATGGCAAGGCTCTGCGCATCGGCCCGCATGAGGAAGGTGAAACAATCTACGACTGCATGCCAAAATTCAAAATCGTCAAGGCTGTTTCATGAAAGTCTGCATTCCGGTTACCGGCCCGGATGGGCTTCAGGCTTCTCTCCAGCCCGGTTTCAATGCTCGGACTAGCGCTCAGTTATCCAGCCTTACATAGCGCAGCACGGCTTCGACGATCAATTGCCGTTGCAACGGGATATCGTCTTTATCCCACAAGTCCTTCTCGAAGACGGCATTCCAGGTATAGCGGTTGGACACGCGAATGAAGCAGAACGAAGTCATCAGCAAATGCAGATGCCAAGGATTGATGCCGGGCCGGAAGACACCCTCCCGTTCGCCGCGTTCGAGCAGGGCGCGGACAGTTTCAATGGCAATGGCATTGCGCTGCACCATCGAGGGACGCCCGGTGATATGACGGGCACGTTCCATATTCTCGACACAGACCAGGCGCACATGTTCCGGATGCGTCGCATGGTGGTCAAACGTGACCTCGACGAGACGTTGCATGGCGCTTTCCGGCGGCAGATCGTCCAGGCGCAGCCCCTGCTCCTGACGGCGTACGCCGCCATATGCTTCTTCCATGACTGTGGCGTAGAGTTTCTCCTTGCTGCCAAAATGATAGTAAATCATTGGCTTCGTCGTCCGGGTTCGCGCTGCAATGTCGTCAACCCGTGCACCGATCAAACCCTTTTCAGCGAATTCCTTCATGGCGGCGTCAATGATGTCGCGTCGGGTCTCTTCCCCGACTTGTGAACGCTGGCGAGCCGAACTGCCTTTTTCTGCGGATGATTTCAGCGGCATTGGCGCCGTCGCCCGGCTCGTTAAGGTGGCTGAAACCAGGTCTCTATTCTCTGCGTCCTGCCTTGTGTCCAGCAACTCCCCTGCAAGTTCTGCTCGCACCTGCTCAAACTCGCTCTCCAGCATGGCCAGCATGGACATGGCGATCTTTACGCCATCCTCTTCATTGGATGAGCCTGTAGATCGCTCGATGACCTTGGCCTTGTCGATATAACGCGGATGCTGCCACAGATCGCGCGGTATTTTCTTCAGAATTCCAATCCGGCCGTTGCGGCCAATACGCACATTCTTTGGCAGAGAGGGCATTCAAGTCACCAAGTATGGAAAAAAGTATGGAAACACGGATCAATCTTTTTGGTCAAGAGTCATGCCTTTACGGCGTGGATACCGATTGCGCAATAATCCAGCCCTACCTCGCCATGCATACTTGCCGAGCACGCAGAAAACATGACATTAAGTATGGATATTAACCGTAACTGGTATGGCTTTATCTCATCAAAGGTATGTAAATTAATTATTAATTCATCCTTAAGTGCAATTATAGTATGGATTTTAAAGCCGTAGTATGGAATAAAAAGTTCTGGCATGTGCACTAGCATTAAGCATTACGTGATTGTCACCGCCATTATTATGACTTCGGCCCTATGAACCGTCACCATGGCGAAAGCGCCACAAGGGTACTTTCTTCGGGGTACTTTTGTCGGGGTGACGACTTCATACATTTGCGGGCCGGATCAATAGTGAGTGTTCCGAATGCCCATTCATACCTTCCCTGCTTCGCCCTAGATGAAATTTGCACGTTGACATTATCTACTGGTCAGTCTATAAAGTCATTCAATAGATTACCTACTGTAAGGTATTAACAAATGGCAGAGCATCCTCGGGTTAAGCCAAGGCGGTTCTAATCATTAACGGTGTCTTCGTTTGCAGTCCGACTCTGGGCACCTCTTTTCATCAAGAAAGTCAAGCCATGAATCTGAAGCAAAAAATGAAGCAGGGGCCGGTTTTCGGTTTTGCCGTCTTTACTGGTGCGTTGAGCGTGATCGAATCCATTGGCAACTGGGGCTACGATTTTGTCTATCTGGATGTCGAACACACCTCGATCGGCGTCGGACCGGATCTGGAGAAGCAGATCATGGCCGCCCGGCTAGCGGGCATTTCCTCGGTGGTGCGCCTGACGGGTACCAATGAAGTGGATATCCGCAAGGTGCTGGAAATGGGCGTCGAAGGTGTGGTGATTCCGCACATTCGCACCCGGAAAGATGCTGAGGAGATCGTTCGTGCAGCCAAGTTCCCTCCGCTGGGTCGGCGCGGTGCAGAATCGAATGTCCGCGCGGCAGCTTTCGGCGGACCCGGTTTCAACTGGCCGGAATACATCCGGAAAAGCAATGAAGAAAGCCTGATCATCCCGATGGCGGAAGACTTCGAGTTTGCCGATAACGTGGATGAAATCCTTGCGGTTGATGGCATTGATGCCATCAACTTCGGCCCGATCGACTATTCACTTTCTGCAGGACTGCCCATCGGCTACAAGATCGATCATCCCTCGCTTTTCGATGCCTACCAGAAGATAGAAACGCGAGCCCGCGCCAAGGGGATCGGCATCATGTGCCCGGTGGTGCCGGCGACCCAGGAAAACGCCCGTGACATGATCGCCAAGGGGGTGAACATGCTGATCCTGGGTAATGACATGTACCACCTGCAATCTGCTTTCAAGAACATCATGGCCGAGTGCGTGGAGCCGATTCGCAAGAGTTGATTTTGTTTCATCGTTGACGGGTCCAGGCAGAGCAGAATCTGATTAACTCACGGTCTGGACAGGGTTGTACTGCGGCAGTTTGCCAATTTAATCTGAAAAGGGGAGGTAATCATCATGCACAGAACATTTTTGAAGGCCGTTTGTACAGTTGCAGTCGGCTTTGCCATTGCCATGCCGGCATCGGCAGCAGATTTCAATTTCAAGTTTGGTCATGGTCAACCGGTGACCAGCGTACGCCACAAGTCGATGGAGCTATTCAAAGAGAATGTCGAGAAGGCCAGCAACGGTCGGATCGGTGTGACACTATTCGCTGCCGGTGCGCTTGGCAATGAAGCCGAACTGACCGACATGGTGAAGATGGGCACGGTACAGGGCACACGCGGTGGTTCCTTTGCCAAGGCCAACAAGAAGTTCCTGATCTACACCTTGCCTTTCCTCTTTAATGATACCGGTTCCGTACTGAGGGCCATGCGCAGCAACTTCGGAAATGATATCGGCAAGCATGCTGAAGCCAACGGCTATTACATTCCTGCCACCGGAGTGGCCGGGGGATTTCGCCAGATTTCGAACAGCAAAAAGCCGATCAATGTTCCGGAAGACGCGGCTGGCCTGAAAATCCGCACCCCGCCGATCGAAACCATCGTCAAGACAATGCAGGCACTCGGTGCCAATCCGCAGTCGATCCCCTACGGTGAAACTTACATGGCGCTGAAAATGGGCGTAGTCGATGGCCAGGAAAACCCGCCGTCCAACATCGTGGAAATGAAGTTTTTTGAGGCGCAGAAATATCTTTCCATCGTGGACTACCAGATCCACCCGGATCCTTTCATGGTTAACCTAAAGTGGTATCAAGCGCTGCCGGATGACCTGAAAGCCGTCTTTAACAAGGCGGCAAAGGATGCCATGGAGTGGAGCGACACCCACTGGCTGGCTTCCGAGGCGGGCTACATGGCCACGCTGAAACAGAGCATGACCGTCAATACTGTTTCTCCGGAAAACCGCGCCAAATTCGTAGCCAAGGTCAAGCCGGTATGGGAAGGCTATGTAAAGGACGGCACATTCACCGACGCCGAGATTCAGGCCGCATTGAAGGCCGGTAAGTAAACTGCCGGAAATTGACGGCGACGGAGCAGATCCCGTCGCCGTTTTTTTATAAAAGGAAAAGGGCATGAGTCAAGCTGCCAATTCGTGTTGTACTGGCCAAAATAGGGTGCTCCGTCTGGAGGCCCGGTTTTCACGTATTCTGGAACATCTGCTGACGGCAACCTTCATGCTGATCTTTGCACTGGTTGTGCTGTTGGTGTTGCTTCGCTACGTGTTCAACACGACGATCGTGGGGGGTAACGAAGCCACGGTGATGCTGTTCATCTGGACCACGGCGCTGGGAGCCGCCGTCGACCTGGCGCGCGGCAAGCACATCATTGTCGACGCCTTCGTGAACTATCTGCCGGCCGCGATCAGGCGCTGGCTGGACGTGGTGAATCTGTTCATCATCGGCGTTCTGAACGCCTACCTCCTGAAATACAGCATTGACTGGATTTGTACCGTGGGCGGGAGTGAGCATCCGGTGCTGCATGTTCCGGAAGCCGTTGTAGAGATTGCCCTGCCCGTCGGTTGCGGACTGACGATCCTGTTCTGTATTACCCGCATCGTCTCCATCCTGATGGCGAAACCCGCCGCCGCTGAATGAGGTAAGCCATGCTATTGCTTATTTGCAGTCTGATTGTTTTTCTGGTGATGGGGGTACCCATTGCCTATTCCATGGGCGCCTCCGGTTTGCTGTATTTTCTGGTGCATCAACCCGACCTGATTTCGGTACTGCCTGCCCGAGTCTTCGCCGGCATGGATTCATCGGTGATGATTTCACTGCCGCTGTTCATCATCATGGGGCATCTGATGAACCATGGCGGGCTGACCAGTCGCCTGATCGATTTCTGCATGATGTTTGTCGGGCGTCTGCGTGGTGGATTGGGCATGGTCAGCGTGATGTCCAGCATGATCTTTGGCGGCATTTCCGGATCTTCGGTATCCGATGCGGCGTCCATCGGTCAGGTGATGATCCCGGCCATGCAGAACAAGGGCTATCCGCCGCGCATGGCAGCCGGTCTGATTGCGGCGTCTTCGACCATGGGCATGATTATTCCGCCCAGCATACCGATGGTGATATATGCCTTTGTTGCTTCAGAATCGGTAGGCAGGCTCTTTCTGGGTAGCCTGATCGCTGGTGTGATGATCGGCTGCCTGATGATGGGGATCGTCCTTTTCTACGCCCACAAATATCAGTATCCGCGTGAGGAGGTTGATCTTTCATGGCCTGAAATCAAACGCTGCAGCAAGGAAGGGATTCCGGCTCTGATCATGCCGCTGATTGTGATTGGTTCGGTGGTATCAGGCATTACCACAGCTACTGAATCGGCGGCAGCCGGTACAGTGTATGCTCTCCTGGTCGGCATGTTTGTCTACAAAGGGCTCAAGCTGCGCGACCTGCCGGAACTGTTCAAGGAAGCTATTCTGAGCAGCGCCAACGTAATGATCATTATTGCCTTCTGCGGAATATTCACCTGGATTCTGGCACTTGAGCAAATCACCGAGGCCGTCGGCCTGCTGTTTATACAGATGCAACTCTCTCCGGTGATGGCCCTCCTGCTGGTCGATGTAATCATTCTGGCCATTGGTTTTTTTGTTGATGTGAGTCCGGCGATTCTGCTGATAACGCCGATTTTTCTGCCGGCGTTGAAACTGATGGGGGTATCTCCGATCCAGTTCGGCGCCGTGCTGATTACCGGGCTGGCTGTCGGTCTGGTCACTCCGCCGGTCGGGATGTGCCTGAATGTCTGTTCAGCCATTTCCGGATTGAGCATCATTAACATCTTCCGCGGCGCGATTCCGTTCCTGATTGCCAATGTTCTGGTATTGATCCTGATCTCGGTTTTTCCGGAATTGAGTGTCTGGCTGCCGAATTTACTGATGGGCTGATTTCGAACGCATAGGACAAGTCCATCGGTTGGGTATTCAAATTGCAGCGTTAGGAGCATTCGATTATGCTCAGAAAGGATGACTTTCAACCGTAAGCAAGTCAAAATCAGGTAAGGCCTGCGTATTCTCTGCAAGTCGCACGGTGCACTTCCTTGAATGGGCAGTGTCTCAAGTCGTATCTGGTTTAACGATGAAAATCATCATGCAATTGGTGCCGCTCTGGATCAGGCAATACCCGCGCGAGCTATTCACGACCGACCTGATCGCAGGCATGGTCGTTACGGTACTAGTGATCCCTCAAAGCCTCGCCTATGCCCTGCTCGCCGGCTTGCCGCCCCAGGTCGGTCTGTATGTGAGCATTTTCCCGGTGATCGTCTATGCCTTATTGGGCAGCAGCATGACCCAGGCTGTCGGCCCGGTGGCGATCACCGCCATCATGACGTTCTCAGTATTGAGCCCCCTGACCTCCCCGGGAAGTCCACAATACATAGTGCTGGCTGCCAGCCTTGCTCTTTTTTCAGGCGCTTTGATCCTGGTTTTTGGCCTGCTGCGCCTGGGTTTTCTCTCGCAACTCCTGAGCCGACCGGTCATCAGTGGATTCATCTCAGGCTCTGCGTTACTGATCGTTATCAGCCAGATCAAATTCCTGCTCGGCGTGCAAATCAGCGGTTCGAATATCTGGCAATTGATGTATTCGCTTTATGGAAACATTTCTCGAACCAACCCGACGACCCTGCTGATCGGCGGGTTGGCATTGCTTATCCTTTTTTCTTCACGAAAATGGCTGAGCAATGCCCTTGGCCGGATCGGTATCTCTGCGCAGCGGGCAGCCATTCTGGTCAGGCTGATGCCACTGATCGTGCTGGCGATCGCCACCCTGGTTGTGGTTACCTTCAATCTCGACCGGAAACAGGGGGTTGCCGTAGTCGGTGTGGTGCAGGAAGGGCTTGCCTCATTCACTTTTTTTCTCCCCAACCTTTACTCGCTCAAGCTATTGACGGTACCAGCCCTGCTTCTGGCCTTCATCGGCATGGTACAGAACATCACCATGGCACAGGCGCTGGCGATCAAGCGACGGGAACGGATCGATGTCAACAGCGAACTCGTGGGACTGGGTGCGTCCAACATTGTTGCCGCTTTTTATGGAGGAATGCCCGTTGGTGGCGGACTGTCCCGATCAGCAATCAACGTCGCAGCGGGCGCGCAAAGCCCGCTGGCAAGCATCGTATCGGGCGTGACCATGCTCTGTATCGTTGTCGCCGGAACGCACTGGTTTTCCAGACTACCCCTCGCCGTGCTGGCCGCAAGCATCGTGATTGCGGCCATCGGCATGATCGACATCAAGGCTTTTCGTCAAGCCTGGTCTTATGACCGTGCCGATGCATGGGCGCTGCTGGGAACAGGAATCGGTGTGCTCATTCTCGGGCTTGAGGGTGGAATTGCCCTGGGTATCGGTTTGTCGCTGAGCACGCTGTTGTATCGCGCCAGTACGCCGCATATCGCCGTAATCGGGCGGATCGCCGGAACCGAACACTTCCGCAACATCGAACGTCACGGTGTCGAAACCATTCCCGGCGTGCTCTTCCTGAGAATTGACGAGAACCTGTTCTTTGGCAATCTGAGTGCGGTCGAAGCACGCCTCGGCGTTGAACTGGAAAAAGCGCCCGATACGCATGCCGTGGTGCTGGTGATGAGTGCGATCAATCGTGTGGACACCACGGCAATGGAAGTGCTCGTTGACATCAACCGTGAGTTGGACAGCCGGAATATACGGCTGCATCTGGCCGAGATCAAAGGTCCGGTTCAGGACCGCTTGATCCATTCACCCCTATGGAAGAGTTTGTCCGGAGAGGTTCATCTCTCGGTCAACAGTGCCTTTGAAGCTCTTGTCCAGATCGGATCCGAAGCCAATTCAAACGCTTCCGTAACCAATTCCTCCCGAGCGATCTGAGTCAAGAGCGATGACCCGGCTCCAGCCGGGCAGGCCAGTCATTAGCGGGCAAGTCTCTTGATATCGCCGTTGCAACTTTCGGCCACGCGGCGGTACTCCTCCGGGGTATCGATCAGCGCCTGAGCTGATTCCACACGCTCAATCTCGCGTTTGATGTAGGGCATCCAGCGCTCATTCATTTCTTTCTGGAGCGCTGTTTGCGTCTGACCCACGGGGCCTTGCCAGGGCGTTCCGGTGGCGTAGCGTCGGTTCAGTGTTTCAGCCAGGACGTTCTCGATACTTGCAAGATGCTCCTGATAGGTCGCAACGTGTCGAAGCTCATGCTGATAAATCTCGTTGTAGGCACAACTGCCTTCGGGAAACTCTTTCGCCACATACACGGTCATCGGGCTGAAGCCATAAGACACCACGATCTGCGGGCTGAAACATTCCCATCGGCCAGAACGGTCAACGTAGGAAAAAGTCTTTATTTCAAATTTTACCCTGGCGTTACCCCGGGTGAGTCCGAGCACCCGTTTCTCGGGGCGAGGAAGACTTGATGCAAGGATGCTAATCGACTTGTAACTATAAGTGGTATTGAGGCTGACCGGTTCAGCAAGCCGCTTTACAGTGACCGATGGCGGCGGCAACTGATCACATCCATCCGGCCACGCTGGGCCGGAAAGGAAAGCCAACACCAGGATTAGTGCGCGCATAATTAATTCGGATGATGATAAACTCTTGTGAAACGCTTGCAGCAAACCAAGAAAGCAAAAAGGCCACTCCGATGAATGGCCTGACTCATTGTTTTTACTGGTGCCCCCGCGCGGAATCGAACCACGACCTGATGATTACAAATCAACTGCACGACCTTCATGCTACGGGGGCATACCCTGCTGTTGAGGCGCGGATTATAGCCGAAGAGAGCAGATGCCGCATCCAGAAGTAACAGGCACTATCCACTCACAGCAGTACCCTGCCGCGTAAATCGCACAAAACCATGGCAAACCCCTCCAACCCATCCGAAATCGCCCGCGAAACCCTGAAACAGTTGATGTCGCGGAGAATGTCACCGTCGCCGGACAACTACCGCGACATCTACAACGAAATCGCCGGCATCAAAGAGAAAATCGCTGAGGTTTTCCCCGAACGCGAACTCAAGTCACTCCTTGCCGCACTGCCCAAGGAAAACCCGGTTCAACAGCGCCTCTCACGGCAGCTTGATCAGGCGCTCAAGGGAAAGAGCTGGGAGGATTACCGCAAGACCCTGACTGAATTCGTCAAGGAACACAGCACCGAATCGGAACAGAACTGGGGTGATTTGATCAGCGAATTCCTGCGCCAGTGGGAAGCCAAGCAGTCCGCCCTGACGCCAGCCCGCAAACGCGAAGCGCTTGAGCACGTTCTCGCCAGCGCCTCGAAAAACAGTGAAATTCTCTTCGGTCGCCTGCAACGCTTGATCAAATCGTGGTCGCAAAATAGCGCTGAACCCGATGATACGACACTGCTTGAGGGTGATATCGACGCCCTGCCCGAAGCGCCGGCATCGGAACCCACGCCGGCCCTATCCGCGCCTTCCGCAGTCCCGGCGAGCCGCGCCAGCGAATTGCTGCCCGAACTGCGCGACCTGTTCGCCTATACGCTCGAAGTGGCCGTCGTCACGCAGCTTGGCGACGATCCGGAACTGGCCGCCGAGGCACAGGCCATTGCCACGTCGGTGCGCAGCGCCACTACGCTGCAAGCCATGCAGGAGTTGCTGGCCGCCGTCAAGCGTCTGGCGTTCCGCCTGGAGTTTATGGCCGAGGATCGTAACATGTCAGCGAACTGGTGGTCGATGATCGCTGGCTGAACGGGCAGATCGACATGGTGCGCGATATTGTTGCGCGCCCGATGAACATCCGCTCGATCAACGATGCCGAGCACCGTCTCAAGGAAGTCATTTTCAAGCAAAGCCAGCTCAAACACAGTCTGATTGAGGCCAGGGAAGCCCTCAAGCAGATGCTCGCCGGATTCGTCGATCACCTCGCTGAATTCGCCGACTCGACCTCGGATTATCACGACAAGATTGAAATCTGCGTGCAGAAAATCAGCAAGGCCGACGACATCGGCCAGTTGCAAGACGTGCTCGCCGAAGTCATCGGTGAAACCCGGATCATCCAGATCAATGCCCAGCGTTCGCGTGATGATCTGCGCGCTTCCAAACAGCGGGTTGAAGAAGCCGACAAACGCATCACTGAGCTGCAAGGCGAACTCGACAAGGCCAGTACGCTGGTGCGCCATGACCAGCTCACCGGCGCGCTCAACCGGCGCGGTCTCGAAGAAACCTTCGAAAGCGAAGTCGCGCGTTCGCAACGCAGGAAATCAGCACTCTGTGTTGCCTTGCTCGACATCGACAACTTCAAGAAACTGAACGACTCGCTCGGGCATGAAGCCGGCGACGCCGCGCTCATTCATCTGGTCACCGTCATCCGCGATACGCTCCGTCCGCAGGACACTCTGGCCCGATTTGGCGGAGAAGAGTTCATCATCATCATGCCCGAAACGCCGGTCGATGCCGCCAAAAAGGCCATCGTCCGCCTGCAGAGGGAACTGACCAAACGCTTTTTCCTGCACGATAACGAGAAATTGCTGATTACCTTCAGCGCCGGTGTTACCGACCTGCGCGCCGACGATACCCAAACCAGCATCACCAAGCGGGCCGACGAAGCCATGTATGCCGCCAAGAAGGCCGGCAAGAACCGGGTGGTTACGGGGTAAGTCATCTGATGCCTTGCAGATGAGATAACTTGTTGTGTAATAC
>JAIFKU010000034.1 GCA_020049495.1 Accumulibacter sp. | reverse complement strand
CGTCATTTGTGTTTCGGCTGCCATGCCGTCGCTGAATTCCGAGTCGGTCCATCGTTCATGGACGTCGCCGAGCGCTATGGCAAACGCAAGGATGCCTTGTCCTATCTACTGAAGGAGTTGAAGGACGGCTCAGTCGGCAAATGGGGCAGCACCCCGATGCCGGCGGAAATCGCCCCCGAACCCGATCTGCAAAAGATCCTGCGCTGGGTTCTGGAACAGTAATTCTGCCCACCCATTTTTTCCCACCACTCGTTAACCCATCCGGAGATGTTCATGCACCTGAAACCGCTTATTCTAGTCAGCGTCCTCACCACTGCCTTTCTCGCCGGCTGTGCTGGCACCCTGCCGATTGCGCCGCAAGGCCCGACCTCATCACAAACGCCCTACCTGATCGGCAAGGACGGCTGGACCACCACCGCGATCATGACCGTTGGCGACGCCGCCGGCGGCTACCGAATGGCTGGCATCGCCGACGGACTGGGTGCCTATCTGAACGACAAGAACGAACTGGTCGTCCTGATGAACCACGAATTCGGCAGCAACGCCGGCATCCCGCGTGCGCACGGCGCCAAGGGCTCGTTCATCTCCGAATGGCGCATCGACCCGGCTTCGCTCAAGGTGCTCGCCGGCCAGGACTTGATCAAGAAGGCAGTACTCAAGACCGGACCGAAGGAACTCGGCCGCATGTGCTCGGCCGACCTGCCCGCCACATCCGCGTTCTACAACCCGGCCAGCGGCCGCGGCACGATGACGCGCATCTTCATGAACGGCGAGGAAAACGGCCCGACCGGCCGTGCCCTGGCGCACGTCGCCACGGGACCGGAAGCCGGCACCTCGTACGAACTCACGTTAATGAAGCAGGCCTCGTGGGAAAACGTCCTCGCCAGCCCGTTTGCGCAGGACCAGACGGTACTCATCGGCCTCGACGACACGCATCCGAAACCCAACGAAAAAGCCAAGCTCGACGCCGACGTCGGCAAGCTCTATCTCTATGTCGGCATCAAGTCGAACGCCGGCAACGAGATCGACAAGGCCGGCCTTAGCAATGGCACAACGCGCTACGTACAGGTCGGCGCAGGTGGCATGGAAGGCCGTGCGGCGCCGCTCGCCGGGCGCTTCACGCTCACCGAAAAGGGCGGCACGAACTTCCTGCGTCCGGAAGACGGCCATTGGGACGTGAAAAACCCGAACGTCTTCTACTTCCTGACCACCGATCGCCTGACCTCAGTCAGGGACGCCGACGGCGAAGGCCGTTCGCGCCTGTACAAGATGACGTTCGACGACATCAAGAAGCCGATGGCCGGCGGCACGATCGAAGCCTTGCTGAACGGAACCGAAGGCTTTGAAATGCTCGATAACATGACCGTCAGCAACGACGGCACGCTGATCCTGCAGGAGGACGTCGGCAACAACCCGCGCCTGGGCAAGATCTGGCATTTCGACCCGACAACACGCAAGCTTTCGGAAATCGCCGTTCATGATGCGGCCCGCTTCACCAAGGGCGCCCCATTCTTCCTGACCGAGGATGAAGAAAGCTCCGGCGTGATCGAGGTGACCGATCTTCTCGCCAAAGCCAGCGGCCGCTACGCCGACGGGCGCCGCTATTACCTGATCAGCGTCCAGGCACATTACGCAACGGATGCCGAGTTGGTTGAAGGCGGACAACTGGTGCTGTTGGCCTCGCCGAACAAGTAAATTGCTTTCGCTATTTCAACAAGAGCGCCCCGGTGATGCCGGGGCGTTTTCCTCTCTCCAGACCGGACGACTGAAGGACTGCTTCACTTTGAAACCTGCCTGAAGGGCAATTCCTGTTCATCGGCGAGAGCACATCTTGCGACGAGCGATAACACCTATCAGCCCCAATCCGGCCAGCAGCATGGCGCTGTTTTCGGGTTCCGGTACCGGGGTGATTGAGGCATAACCAACGAGATTGGCGCTGCTGTTCGCGGTCAGCGTAAACGCACGGACAATCTGCATGTAATTTCCTGTGTATTTCAACCACGCAACCGGAAGCCGTTTTCCAGGAATGAGTGGGCCGAAGAAATCCGGCAGGTCAGTACCGCCACGAGCAAACTACGATCCATGGAAAGAATCAACAAGGCGCTAGTGGTCTCTAGCCTCCGTATAAATACGGATTGACAGTTTTTTCAAGCGGCTTAGGCTTTGTTCTGGAAGGCCTGATAACTCCACTCAATGAAAGGTGCTGCCATGACTACTCGCCATTTGATGTTTTGTTCGCTTGTTCTGAGTTTTGGACTATTCCTCGCACCAGTAGCCAATGCAACTCTCCCGGCTGAAATTCAGGTGAAGGTCAATGACTACAAGAAAAAACTATCTGAGTGGGCTGCCGACCCGGCAATCGTGAAGGCGACGAATGAAGCCAACATTCGTGGAAACGCCGGGATGAGCAATGCAAAATGGGATGAATTGGCGGATAGTGATCCGGCAATTCAGGCGACTGTCACGAACCCGGTCAGTCAGAAGCTACGTAAATGGGAAGAAGACAAGGCCATAAATAAACTCTTTTTACGTGACAAGAACGGCAACGTTATCGCCGGAGTGACACGCACTACACTTTTCAATGCAGCAAAGCGCCCCCATATTTCTGCGGCACTTAAGGGCGAGAAGTCGCATATCGACGAGATCAAACCCGACCCATCGACTCAAATCAAGAGTGTGCAGTTGGCCGTACCGGTTTTCGATGGGGAGAAAGTGATTGGCGTCCTGCATACGGCAATTACCGCTGAGTAATACTGAGTAGCCCTTTATTCGATGTTAATTTTGGCTCTGTTCGCGAATGCTGTGGATACACTGCAGCACACCCTGTCCGAAGCAAGCGCTTGAGCAGGTTTCAGGTTGTAATTCAGTGTTTCCGGCTAGCGCCCGGAAACACTGCGACATAGAGCTATTCCACAGCTTTCGCGAACAGAGCCTTTATTTTACTTTGCACTCTTGCTTGAGGGGTTTCCATGGGCTTGCTTAACCGTCTCAATGTCGGCACTCGGCTTGGCACCGGATTTGCCCTGCTGCTACTACTGATGGTCAGCATGGTCATCGTCGGACTCAATCAGATGCGGTTACAGCAATCGAGCCTGGAAGAACTCTCCGGCGAGTTCCGTGAGCGCATTTACTTGATCAACCTGATGCGTGATTCGGCACGTTTTCAAGCGATCGCCTTGCGCGATGTTGTGTCACAGGAAGACATATCCTTCAAGAAGGGCGAATTAAAACAGATGCGTGAAGCCCGCCAGCGTTACAAGACCGCCTCGGAAACCCTGGCCAAGAACATGAGTGACAGTGGCTCACAGCGGCAGATGGAGGATATCCGAAAACTTGAAGAAAGCGTTGCCGGAGGTGTTGCCGAGGTCATGGAGAACACATTCAACGATGAGCATGCTATGGCTCGTGATGGGATTCGCGATGTTGTACGCCCGCGTCAGATTGCGCTCATCAATGCGCTTGAGTCTCTGCAACAGGAAATTGAAAACCAGGGGCTTGAGCGGGTTAAAGAGGCTACGAAATCCAATCGCATAGCAGAGAACATCCTGCTTTATCTCGGTGCGGCCGCTTTGATACTCGGTGTTATCACGGCATGGTCGATCACACGCAGTATCGTCCGCCCGCTGGTTGAATCCGTTGAATTTGCCCACAGGATTGCCGCCGGAGAATTGACTGCACGCATCAAGATCAATGGGGATGACGAACTTGCCCGCCTGCAATCATCTTTGGACATCATGGCTAATCAGCTTGGCACCCTGATTCGCGAAGTAGCTCAGGCCGCCAAGGCATCAAATGATTCCACCGTGGCGTTGGCAATAGTTACGGATAATGGAGTGAAGCTGGCCGACGAAACCTCTGGGCATATCCTCGAGGTCTCAGCTGCCATGGCCAAGATGTCGGACAGCATAAGGCTTGTGTCAAACGGCTCCCGCACAGTCGCCGAAGCAGCGAACACCACGCAGCGTGTAGCGCTAAATGGCGAAGATGTTGTGGCTCAAGGTGAAAAAGCCATCACCAGTGTCGTTTCAGACATGTCATCATATGCTGAAACGATTCATAGCCTCGACAACAAAATTCAAAACGTTTCCGCGATTACGGCGACCATTCGGGAAATTGCCGACCAAACCAACCTGCTCGCGCTCAACGCTGCAATCGAGGCGGCACGCGCAGGGGAAGCCGGGCGAGGTTTCGCCGTTGTTGCGGATGAAGTCAGGCTACTTGCCGAGAAAACTGCGCACAGTACTGAATCCATTACTGACATGATCAAGGGCATCCGTGATCAAATGGTCTGTGTGGTTGCTGCGATACAGGGTGTCAATTCATCGGTTCAACAAAGTGCAACGCTCAGCTCGAAAACCATTGGATTGTTTGCAGACATTCTCGATGCCGCAAAAGAAGTGGTTAATGCGGCCGAACAGATCAGTGCGGCTGCATCGGCGCAAGACACTGCACGGCAAAGCACAGAGGATTCGGTCAAGCACATCACTCAACTGGCAGACCGCGAGGCCACCGCAATGTCTGGGATTGGTCATGTTAGTCTGGCATTGCTTGAAAGTTCCAAACAGCTACATAACCTTATTGCTCGTTTTCGGGCGTGACTCCATCTACAGCCTCACACTCCCGTTCCAATTGACCTGGAAAATTCCGACTTGCGTTTCTCCACGAACGCTCGCATGCCTTCAAGGCGATCTCAGAAATCGGCCTTGAAAATACGCACCCCTTCATGCGCGAACTGTGGGGACGCTACTGGATCTTCGCGCATAACGGCAATCTCGTCGATTACGCGCCGGATCTTGATGGCAGCTTCCTGCCGGTAGGGCAGACCGACAGCGAACGGGCCTTCTGCCATCTGCTGCAAACCCTGCGCCTGCGCTTTCCCGAGGGAGCTCCCGGGCGCATGGCGCTACGCGGCGCACTGGAAGATTTCTCGGCGCAAGTCAGGCCGCACGGGCCATTCAATTTCCTGCTCTCAAACGGCGACTGCCTGTTTGCCCACCGTTCGACAGAACTGTTCTACATCGTCCGCCAGGCCCCTTTCGCCGTCGCCCACCTCAAGGACCAGGACGTGGCGGTTGATTTCAGCGAGGTGACGACTCCGGACGACCGCGTCGCCCTTATCGCCACCCAGCCGCTGACCGACAACGAAACCTGGACGCCGCTAGCGGTGGATGCTGTGGCGATGTTCGCCGATGGCGTGTATTGCCCGACCCTGTAGCGCTTCAAATCCGCGCCAGAGCATTCGCGAGATCTGCGCGCAGATCATCAATGTCTTCGATGCCCACCGACAAGCGGATCAGTGAATCGGTAATGCCGATCTTGACTCGCAGTTCGGGCGGAATGCTGGCGTGCGTCATGATCGCCGGGTGCTCGATCAGGCTTTCGACGCCGCCCAGGCTTTCGGCCAGGGCGATCAGTTCACAGGCTTCGAGAAAGCGTATGGTGCCGGCCAGATCGCTATCCAGTTCGAACGAAATCACCCCGCCAAAGCCGTTCATCTGGCGCCTGGCCAGTTCATGCTGCGGATGCGAAACGAGACCGGGGTAACGCACGCGCCTGACCCTGGCTTGCCGTTCCAGCCAGCAGGCCAGTTCCAGGGCATTTTCGCAGTGCCGCTGCATGCGCAGGTTGAGCGTTTTGACCCCGCGCAAGGCGAGATAGCTATCGAACGGCCCGGCAATGGACCCGATGGCGTTATGCAGAAAGGCCAGTTGCTCGCGCACGCCGGCATTGAGCTCTTCACCGCTGACGACGGCGATGCCGCCGATCACATCGGAGTGGCCATTGAGGTATTTGGTCGTTGAATGCACGACGATGTCGAAGCCCGCTTCGAGCGGACGCTGTATCCACGGTGAAGCAAAGGTGTTGTCGGCCACGGAGATGATGTTGTGCTTGCGGCAGAAGGCGGCCAGTAGCTCCAGGTCGGCGAGATTGAGCAGCGGGTTGGTCGGCGTCTCGACCAGGATCATGCGCGTTTCCGGGCGCAGCGCGGCAGCAAGCGCCCCGGGGTCGGCGAGATTGACGTAGCTGAAGGCGAGACCGGCGCTGCGCTGGCGCACGCGATCCATCAGGCGGAAGGTACCCCCGTAGATATCGTCGCTGGTAATCACGTGCGCACCCGTGTCAAGGAGTTCGAGTACCGTGGCCAGGGCCGCCATACCGGAAGCGAAGGCGAAACCCTGCACGCCGCTTTCCAGATCGGCGATGCAGCGCTCGAACGCCCAGCGCGTGGGGTTGTGTGAACGCCCGTAGTCCAGTCCCTTGTGCACGCCGGGGCTTTCATGGAGATAGGTCGAGTTGGCGTAGATCGGCGTGATGACGGCGCCGGTACTGGGATCCGGCGTTTGTCCAGCATGAATGACGCGGGTACCGAAGCCATGGCGGCGACCAGGTGGTGCAGGGATGCTCATGCGATAGTTTTCCAGTAGTTGATGAGTTTCGATGCTTTAAAAAGCGCTGGACTGCCCAGTGCCCTGATCATAGCAGAACGGGGAAACTCCCGATTTGCAGCTCAACAGCCGCCCTGGGCACCAACACTGTTCAGTTAATCTCACCCAATGGGTGAGCAAGCAAAGTACTGCAATCTTTTGTTTATCTTCGTGTTCTTCGTGAACTTCGTGGTTAATTGAGGTTTTAAGGTTAATCCGTCTCCCAAGAGGACTGAGCCCAAGGCCCCGTTGCCTTCGGGGCGTCATCCCCGCGCAGGCGCCCCGAAGGTAAGGCGAAGCCGTCTTGAGGAAGTACTCCTGGAGTACGGGGATCCAGAGCCAAGACTGTAACTGGCTCTGCATTCCCGTTGGTCAGATTCCCGCCTGCGCGGGAATGACGGATTTTGATACATTTACGATAATTGGATGGTATTGCGCCCCGGGTACTGCACAAAACGGTTCAGTGAAGCATATTCCGCTGCGCCGTTTCCGGTAGATTCAGGTTGATCACCAGTGCGCGGCTTCCGAGCATGACGATGCTTCCTGTACTGCGGTCATCACCGGTATCGCTGTACTCGAAATCATAGATACGCCGCAGGCGCAAGACCCCGTCCGTATCCCGACCCAGGCTGATGCGCCGGATGGCCACGGTGTCATCGAGCAGCAGCAAATTTTCCGAAGTGCACGCCGCCTTGGTTGCCGCTACCGCCGTCTCGCGGGCCTTGAGGCTGTCGAACCACAGCCAGCCTGCAGACGCCAGGAACACTAGCCCGAGAATGTCGAGAAAATCCATGTCGACAGCCTAACCCAAAAGAACGCTCAGCCGTTCAGCACGCGCAGGATTTCCCGCCCGTAGGCTTCAAGCTTCTTCGCTCCGACGCCGCTGATCCGGGCCAGAGCATCGAGCGAAGCGGGAGCGTCCTGCGCCATCTCGGCCAGGGTCGCGTCGTGGAACACGATGTAGGCGGGCAGATTGTGTTCGCGGGCGACCTCGGCACGCCACGACTTCAGCGCCTCGAAGCGCGCCTCGCCGGCATCGTCCAGCGGCAAGGGCAGTTTGCCCTTGCCGCGCGTGGATTTGCCGGTCTTTGCACGCTTCGCTGCACGCTTCGGCAGCTTGCCGGGCTGGCGCAGCAGCATCTGCACTTCACCGCGCAGCACCTGGCGCGCCGTCGGCGTCAGTTCCAGCGTATTGAATTCGCCTTCGCTGCGCACATAACCCAGTGCAATCAACTGGCGCAGTACAACGCGCCATTGCATTTCGCTCAGGTCGGCACCGACAGCAAACGTACTGAGGCGCTCATGCCCGTATTGCGCGACCTTGTCCGTGCTTTTGCCACGCAGCACGTCGACCAGGTGTCCGGCACCGAAGCGCTGGCCGCGGAACTGGTGGAATCGGTAGATGCACGAGAGCGCCTTGCGCGCGGCTTCGGTGGCATCCCAGGTGGCCGGCGGATGCAGGCAGTTGTCGCAGGCATTCTGATGCGTGGCACAAGCCGCGCTCGGCTCGCCGAAGTAGGCGAGTAGCCGCAGGCGCCGGCAATCGTGGGCTTCAGCCAGGGCCAGCAGGGCATCGAGCTTGCCGCGCTGGCCGCGCTTGAATTCCTCGGCGGCCGGGCTTTCATCGATCATGCGCCGCTGGTTCACCACATCGGCCAGCCCATAGGCCATCCAGGCATCGGCAGGCAGGCCGTCACGGCCGGCGCGGCCGGTCTCCTGGTAATAGCTTTCGATGTTCTTCGGCAAATCCAAGTGGGCAACAAAGCGCACATCGGGCTTGTCAATGCCCATGCCGAAGGCGATGGTGGCCACCATCACCACGCCCTCTTCGCGCAGAAAGCGATCCTGGTGGCGCCGGCGCACCTCGGCGTCGAGACCCGCGTGATACGGCAGTGCGCTGATGCCTTCAGCACCCAGCCACAGGGCAGTCTCCTCCACCTTCTTGCGCGACTGGCAGTACACGATGCCGGCGTCACCGTCATGCTCGTTCTGGATGAAGTGCAGCAACTGCCTGCGGGCATCGTCCTTTTCGACCACCGCATAGCGGATATTCGGCCGGTCGAAGCTGCTGATGAAGACGCGGGCCTCGCTCAGCGCCAGGCGCAGGATGATGTCAGCGCGCGTCAAGTCGTCGGCCGTTGCGGTGAGCGCGATGCGCGGCACCTGCGGGTAACGCTCGTGCAGCACGTTCAGCGCCAGATA
>JAIFKU010000122.1 GCA_020049495.1 Accumulibacter sp. | reverse complement strand
CCCAGGTGGCGAAATTGGTAGACGCGCTAGGTTCAGGTCCTAGTGGTGGCAACACTGTGGGGGTTCGAGTCCCTTCCTGGGCACCAAGTAATATTCCGAGAAGATCCAAGAAAGTCCTGAAAGCCGCATAACCGCAAGGGTTTGCGGCTTTTTTGTTTCCTCCTGTATTACTTTAACACCCACTCAGCTTAGTTTACGCTCGCACCCTGTAAAGCCAGGATGCCACTGCGCCCGGCAATCCCGCCGTTGGTAACACGATGTCGCGGCAGCTTGGCTGCATCCAGCGAAGCAAAAAGCTCCCGGCAACTCGCCAGACGATACCCCTGCTGCTGCCAACCCGAGAGCAGGCGATCAAAGGTCGCAGACAGGCGCATGCCTTCGAGTTCGGCATGCAGGGTATAGACGTGGGACTGTTCCTGCCCTGCGCTATGGGACAGCAATCGCTGGTCTACGTTCTCGGCATTCAGGCCATCCACACCGATCAACTCATCGAGGGTCGGCAAGGTCGTCGGCAACTGGGGCACGCCGAGCAGCGCACCCTGTTCATCGACGGGCTGGAACGGATGGCTTCCCCGTCCATCCGAGGCATAGTCAAGACCCAGTTCACGCTCGAAGGCGTAGGCCGCAGGATTCATCTGCCAGCCGGCAGCGCCGTGCGTCAGTGCAGGGCTGCCGAAAATTTCGCGGAAGCGTTCGGCGGCCCGCCGCATTTCCCGCTGTGTCCAGGCCGCGCTCTGCCCGGCCACATGGTCCTGCCAGCGGATATGATCCCAGCAATGGATGCCGACCTCATGACCGGCATCGCGTACGGAGCGCATCAGGGCAGCCTCGCGGCGACCGATATCCGGCCCCGGCAGCAGGGTGCCGTACAACAGGGTACGCAGCCCGTAGTGTTCGACGACCGACGTACGCGACACTTTCTGCAGGAACCCTTTGTGGAAAACCCGCTTGATTGCCCGGCCGGTATGATCCGGTCCCAGGCTGAACAGGAAAGTGGCGCTTGCATTGTGCGTCTGCAAGAGTTCCAGCAGACGCGGCACACCTTCGCGCGTGCCGCGCCAGGTGTCGACATCGATCTTGAGAGCGAGCAGTTTCCCGCTCACTTAATTGACCAGATCCTTGGCATTGGCCAGCTGGCTCCGGTAGTAGTCAAAGATTCCCTTGAGCGCGTCGGCCATGCTCACGACCGGAGCCCAGTCGAGATCCCGCCGTGTATTCTCGATCTTAGGCACCCGGTTCTGCACATCCTGATAGCCCTTTCCGTAGTACTCTCCGGACGTGGTTTCGACCACCTTCACCCGGGACAGGCTTTCGGAATATTCGGGATAGTGTTTGGCCAGTTCCAGCATCATGGCCGCCAGTTCGCGTACCGAGTAGTTGTTTTCCGGGTTGCCGATATTGTAGATCTGGCTATCGGCCTTGCCGTCCCTGTTCTCGATGATCTTCATCAGGGCATTGATGCCGTCGTCGATGTAGGTGAATGCCCGTTTCTGGTTACCGCCATCGACCAGCTTGATGTTCTCGCCGCGCACGATATGGCCGAAGAATTGCGTGATGACGCGACTTGAGCCTTCCTTCGGCGTATGAATCGAATCGAGGCCGCCACCGATCCAGTTGAACGGACGGAACAGGGTGTATTTCAGCCCTTCCTGCTGGCCGTAGGCGGCAATCACGCGATCCATCAACTGCTTGGAACAGGCATAGATCCAGCGCGGCTTGTTGATCGGTCCGTACACCAGTTCGGAATTTTCCGGGTCGAACTCGCTGTCCTTGCACATGCCGTACACCTCGGAGGTGGACGGGAACACCACGTGCTTCTTGTATTTCACGCACCATTTGATGACCGGCAGGTTGGCTTCAAAATCCAGCTCGAACACGCGCAGCGGTGCTTGCACATAGGTCGCCGGGGTGGCGATGGCGACCAGCGGCAGCACGACATCGCACTTCTTGACGTGATACTCGATCCATTCCTGGTTGATCGTGATGTCGCCTTCAAAGAAATGGAAGCGCGGGTTGCTCATGAACTCGCCCAGTTTGTCGGCAAACATGTCCATGCCAAAGACATCCCAGTCGGTCGTCTCGAGAATGCGTTTGGTCAGATGATGGCCGATAAAGCCATTCACGCCGAGAATCAATACTTTTTTCATGGGGTATATCCGTTAAAGGAAAAGATCAAACAGGTCATTCCGGAAGGGGCAATTGCAGGCCAGCGAGCGGCAGGCAGGCCTCATCAGGATTCAGGGAGGCACCGGACAATTCGGCTTCCAGCACCTGCAGGATGCCGCCGCCGGCAGGATGGATTTCGATGCGGCCTGCGCATGACAGCAGCTTGCCGCTGTCATGACTATGGCTCAGGTCATCGATGACCCGGGTACGCCACAGCACCAGACGCCCGGCAGCCAGATCGCTAAAGGCACCGGGATAAGGCCGGGTCACCGCACGCACCAGATCATGAACCTGGCGGGCATTCTGCCGCCAGTCGATGCGCCCGTCTTCGGCAGTGCGTCCGCCAAAGTAAGCGCCCTGCGACAGATCCTGCTGACGATGTTCCGCCGTACCGGCAAGCAGTTTCGGCAGCGTCCGCTTCAGGCACAGCTCGGCCGCGACCGTCACTTTCACGAAAACGTCCTGAGCCGTATCATCCGGCAGAATGGGAACGGCAAACTGGTCAACAATCGGCCCGTTGTCCGGCTTGACATTCATCTGGTGCAGCGTGGCACCGGTTTCGCGCTCACCGCACAGTACCGCCCAATTTACCGGTACGCGCCCGCGATAGCGGGGTAACAGCGAACCGTGCAGGTTGTAGGCGCCGCGCCGCGCGGATTGCAGCAGCGGTGCTTGCAGCATGTGGCGATAATAAAAGCTGAAGAGAAAATCGACATCCAGTGCGGCAATCCGGGCTTCTACTTCGGGAGTATTCGGATTGGCCGGGCTAATGCACGGAATGCCGTTTTCGCTGCACAGCTGGCGTACTGAGGCGAACCAGATCCGTTCCTGCGGGTTGTCCTCGTGCGTCACGACCAGCCGCACGTCAAGTCCGCCGGCCAGCAAAACGTGCAGGCAGCGAACGCCGACATTGTGGTAGGCGAAGACGACGGCGCTGCTCATTGCGGCTTGTCCTCCGCTTGCAGGATGCCGGCAATCAGGTAGCGGGGGCGTTCGCGCACTTCCTGGTAGATCCGCCCGATGTATTCACCCAGCATACCAATGCCGAACAGGGCAATACCGAGCAGGAAGAAAGTAATCGCGAACAGGGTAAACACGCCCTCCACTTCCGGCCCGAGGATCAGGCGGCGGATCAGCAGATAGGCGACGAGCAGGCCCGAACCCAGGGAAATCAGCATGCCCAGCATCGAGAACAGTTGCAGCGGCACGAGCGAAAAGCCGGTCATCAGATCGAAATTGAGCCGGATCAGACTGTAGAGCGAATATTTCGACTCGCCGGCATGACGCTCTTCGTGGCCGATGACCACCTCGGTCGGATTTTGTGCAAACGAATACGCCAGTGCGGGAATGAAGGTGTTCATCTCGTTGCACTGGTTGATGGTATCAATGATGCGCCGGCTGTAGGCGCGCATCATGCAGCCCTGATCGGTCATGTGGATGCGGGTAATACGCTCGCGCAAGCGGTTCATCGCCCGGCTTGCCACGTGACGCCACCAGCTGTCATTGCGCTGGCGGCGGATCGAGCCGACATAGTCATGCCCCTTGTCGATTTCAGCCAGCAGCACCTGGATATCCTCAGGCGGATTTTGCAGATCGGCATCGAGGGTGACGACACACTCGCCGCGCGCATGCGCGAATCCGGCCAGGATGGCGCGATGCTGGCCAAAATTGCCATTGAACAGAATGACCCGGGTCACATCGGGACGGGCATGATACTGATCGGCCAGAATGGCCGCCGATTTATCGCGACTGCCATCGTTGATGAAAATGACTTCATAGGCCTTGTCCAGGGCATCCAGCGCCTTGTACAGCCGGGCAAACAGGGCCTCCAGAGTGGCTTCTTCGTTGAACACCGGAATAACCACCGTCAGTTTCGGAGCATTCATGGCTGGCCCTCTTCAGCGCCCAGTTGGCTCAGTACCCTGGCCAGTGCCTGGGTCACACGTTCGACGTCCGCATCCTGCATTGCCGGAAACAGTGGCAAGGTCAGGATGCGCGCCGCTACCGATTCGGTATGCGGCAATGGCCGCGTAAGCAGCCCAAGTTTCCTGTACAGCGAGGTCTGGTGGATTGCCGGATAGTGCACACCGGTAGCGATGCCGGACTCGCGCAGCAGGCGCATCAGCTCGCCGCGCTGGCCCGCCAGAGCGGCGGGGATCAATACCTGAAACATGTGCCAGTTGCTGTTTTCGAAATCGGCCGGAGGCAAACCCAGAGGCAAGCCGGCGAGGCTGGAAAAATACAGTCGCGCCAGATCACGCCGGCGCAGGTTGGACTGATCAAGCCGCCTGAGCTGGCCCAGACCAATGGCTGCCGCAATATCGGTCAGGTTGGCTTTCCCGCCCAGAACATCGCAGTCGTAGGTCCCATCGGCGCAACGCACCACTCCCTGCAGCCGCAATTTCTCAAACTGACTCGCCTCCTGCTCCGAATTCATCACCAGGCAACCGCCCTCGCCCGTCGTCATGTTCTTGTTCGGGTGGAAGCTGAAGGCCACCAGATCGCCAAAACTGCCCAGCTCACGCCCATGCCAGCGCGCACCCTGGGACTGGGCCGCATCCTCGATCACGCGCAGGCCATGGCGCCTGGCCAGCTCGTACAAGCGATCACGATCGACCGGCAAGCCGGCCAGATCGACCGGAATGATGGCTCGGGTACGCCCGCTAACGACGGCATCGACTTGCCCAAGATCAATCAGTCGGGTTTCCGGATCGACATCGACGAACACGGGTCTGGCGCCAACTGCCAGGATCACGTTCGACGTCGCCACCCAACTGAGCGAGGTCGTGATCACTTCGTCGCCGGGCTGAATTCCGGCGATGCGCAGTGCAAACTCGAGGGCTGCCGTCGCCGAACTGGCCAGTCGAACCGGGCGACCCTCCGCGCGCAGCGACAAGGCGGCTTCGAGTTCGCGACAGCGCGGACCGGTGGTCAACCAGCCTGAGCGCAGGACATCGGCCACGGCAGCGATGGTTTCCTCATCGATATCCGGCCGGGTAAAGGGCAATAAATTCATCCGTTCAGCTTCTCGCAACGATTATGACACCGATAATGATCACGGTTATGCCCAGCAGTCGCTGCGGACCCACGGCTTCGTTGAACAGGAACCAGGCCAGACCGGCATTGACCACGTAACCGATGGAGAGCATCGGATACGCCATACTGACCTCGACGCGCGACAAGGCCAGAATCCACACCACGACGCTGATCACATAGCAGAACAATCCACTGATCACGGGAACGTTGGTGGCTAGCGATGTAGCGACCGGCCAGACGTTTTCCGCAGCAAAGTCGAAGTGCCCCAACTGGCTCACTCCGGCCTTCAGGAAAAGCTGAGCAAAGGCGTTGAGCAACACGCCGAGCAGAATAAGCGCAAACTCGACCAGCTTCATGGCTTGACCACCACCATGCGACGCACATCCTGATAGACCGGTTTCATCGCCACTCCTTGTTGTTGTAGGTCTTGAAAAGTCTGCTGCTCCAGCATGGCCATGGCATATTGAGCAGATTGCCATCGCGCAATGAATTCGCCCAAAGCCGGAATCGCCTTGTTCGGCTCGGCCTTCTGACCAAAGGAAAATTCATCCTGATATTCCACCTGGATTACAGGCCGTCGCAGATAAAAGGGGAAAGTCTGATCATAAGTGCGTACCGAGAAAATTTCCATATCCGGGCGAAGATAAGATCTGACCTGTTCGACAACTTTTTTGCTGCTTTTGAGCTGCCCGAGCGCATCATGCCCGATGCTGGCCAGAGAAACACCAAACAGGCTCCCCGCCACCAGCAGCATGAGCGCCGCCAGAGTTTTCTCCTGCGCGAGCAGGCGCCACGCCAGCGCGGCACATGACAAAAACCCCAGGCCGCCCAGTGCCAGATAAAGTCCAAAGTGTTGCAGATTTTCTAAAGGTGAGCCGACCTTGGTGAAAGAACCGGCAAAAAGGTAGGCACAGGCAATCAGTCCCCAGATCAGCGAAGGCAGCCATAGATGCTTCTTCAGTTCTGCGGCACGGGCACGGGCCAGCGTTTGCCCCAGCAGCAAGGCCAGTGCAGGAAACATGGGCAGAATATAGGAGGGCAGCTTGGAGTTCGATTTACTGAAGAAAGCAAATACAAAAATGGCCCAGATCAGCAAAAAACGCTCGGTCTGAAATGCCGATCCCGACCGGCGCGGCCAGGCCTCGCTGAACAGACGTGGCAACAGCGAGGTCCAGGGAAGAAAACCGGCACACAGAATCGGCACGAAATACCAGAACGGCTCTTCCCGTCGATGCACGGTCGTCAGAAAACGATCGAAGTGCTCGTGAATGAAGAAGAAACTGGCAAAGCCCGGATTACGTTCCGACACCAGCCAGAACCAGGGTAGCGACAACAGTAGAAAAATGGCCAAGCCGGGCAGCCAGGACATGCGTCGCCATACGCTCCATTGCCAGTGGAGCAGACTGTAGATCACCAGAGCACATCCGGGGATGAGCAGGCCAATCAGGCCTTTTGACAGGG
>JAIFKU010000040.1 GCA_020049495.1 Accumulibacter sp. | reverse complement strand
GGTAGCGAAGAAGGCTGCGGCAAAACCGGTAGCGAAGAAGGCTGCGGCAAAGCCGGTAGCGAAGAAGGCTGCGGCAAAACCGGTAGCGAAGAAGGCTGCGGCAAAGCCGGTAGCGAAGAAGGCTGCGGCAAAACCGGCCGTAAAAAAAGCGGCTCCTGCGCCTCAGGCTCCAGCACCGGCGGCAGCGGCTCCGTCAACAGCGGCCACTCCGGGTCTCAAGTCAGCACTCAATCCGACAGGTGCCTGGCCGTTCCCGACAGGTTCGCGCCCGAAGTAAGTTCGGCATTGCCGGGTGGGGCCAGTTTTCCGCCCCACCCGCTTTCTGCTCTGCCTGAGGCGTAACGCTTGTTACGCCTCTTTTCTTTTGCCATTGCCATGCGTGTTTTCCGTTTCAGTCGAGATGTCGGCGGATGCGATCAATGGCTTCGGTCAGCCGTTCGATACCGGTGGTATAGGCAAAGCGCAGATGGGTTTGCGCTGCGTGGCGGCCAAAGTCCACTCCCGGTGTGACGGCAACACCAGCTGTTTCCAGTAAGCGATAAGCGAACTGGTAGCTGTCCGGAGTCAGCGCACTGCAGTCGGCATAGGCATAGAAAGCGCCTTCCGGTTTTGCCTTCAGGCGGAAACCCAGCGCTTCGAGTTCGGGAACGAGAAAGTCCCGGCGTCGGCCAAATTCGGCACGCCGGTTTTCCAGGATGGCTAAGGTTTCCGGATGGAAAGCGGCCAGTGCGGCGTGTTGAGCCGGAGTCGATGGCGCGATGAACAGATTCTGCGCGAGTTTCTCGATGTCGCGCACGAAACGCTCCGGAACAACAAGCCAGCCGAGTCGCCATCCCGTCATGTTGAAATACTTCGAGAAACTTTGCACGACAAAAAGGTCGTCACCGAGTTGCAGTGCCGTTGATGCGTCACGCCCGTAGGTCAGTCCGTGATAGATTTCATCAACAATCAGCTGGCCTCCCTTGTTCCGGATAAAAGCGGCAATCGCCGCCAGCGTATCGTCGTCGAGCAGAGTCCCTGTGGGGTTGGCTGGTGAAGCGAAAAGTGCCCCCGCCGTGCGTTCGCCCCAGTATTTTTCGAGATCGGCGAGTTTCGGCTGGAAGCCGTTCTCGGCGCTTACGGGGATGCAGACTGGGGTGCCCTCGAAACTGCGCACGAAGTTGCAGTTGCAAGGATAGCCGGGGTCGGTGAGCAACCATTCGCTACCGGGTTCGGCGAGACAGGCGAGGGCGAGCAGGAGCGCACCGGAGGCACCGGCCGTGACCACGATGCGCGAGGCGGGGATGACTGCTCTGTAGCGCGTCTTGTAGAAATCCGCAATAGCTTGCCGAAGTTCGGGCAGGCCGAGTGCCGGTGTGTAGAACACGCGTCCGGTAGCAATGTGCGCCTGTGCTGCGGCGATGATCGGTTCGGGCGTCGGGAAGTCGGGTTCGCCGATTTCCATGTGAATGATGTCCCGGCCTTCGGCTTCGAGTACTCTGGCACGAGCCAGCAACTCCATGACGTGGAAGGGCGCGATACGGGCAAGGCGGCTGGCAGGAAAGTTTGGCATGGTCTAGAGGAGAAAATGTCTGAAGGAAAGCTGGAGTTTACTCACAAGTCAGGGGACAGGTGAAAAAAAGCCGCCCGAAGGCTGCTTTCGTGATGAGGAAATCAGCTTAGGCTTTGAACTTCGCTTCGAAATCATCGCGGATGGCGGCCAACTTGGCGGGCAGCTTGGCGCCCATCTTGCCGAACCATTCCTTGACGCCTTCGAGTTCGCCGAGCCAGGTCTGCTTGTCAAGGTTGGTGACGTTGGCGAACTGCTCCTTGGTGAAGCTGGCACCGCTCCAATCCATGTCCTCGTAGTTGGGGATCGTGCCAAGGACGGTTTGCTTGCCGGCAACTTTTCCTTCGCAACGCTCGATGATCCACTTGAGCACACGGGCGTTGTCGCCGAAGCCGGGCCAGGCGAAACCGCCCTTGTCGTCGGTGCGGAACCAGTTGACCATGAAGATCGGCACTTGCTTGTCGGCAACGGTACCCATCTTCAGCCAGTGGCTGTAGTAGTCGGCCATGTGGTAGCCGCAGAACGGCAGCATGGCGAACGGGTCGCGACGGACAACGCCTTGCTGGCCGAAAGCGGCTGCGGTGGTTTCCGAACCGAGGGTGGCAGCAGCGTAAACGCCGTGTTCCCAGTCAGCAGTCTGGCAGACCAGCGGCACAGTCGACGCGCGACGACCGCCGAACAGGAAGGCCGAGATCGGCACGCCGTCAGCATTCGACCAGTCCTTGTCGATGCACGGGCACTGCGCTGCGGGGGCGGTGAAGCGTGAGTTTGGATGCGCTGCCTTGGTGCCTTTCTCCTTGGCAATTTCAGGCGTCCAGTCGTTGCCCTGCCAGTCTATGGCGTGCGCCGGTGCCGGGCCCATGCCTTCCCACCACACATCGCCGTCGTCGGTCAGTGCGACATTGGTGAAGATGGTGTTCTCGGCGAGCGAGGCCATGGCGTTGAAGTTGGTCATGTCGTTGGTGCCCGGGGCCACACCGAAGAAACCGGCTTCCGGGTTGATGGCGTAGAGACGGGTCACGCCGTCAGCGCCCTTGCGCGGCTTGATCCAGGCGATGTCGTCACCGATGGTGGTGATCTTCCAGCCCTTCAGTTCTTTCGGCGGAACCAGCATGGCGAAGTTGGTCTTGCCGCAGGCCGACGGGAAAGCGGCGGCAACGTAGTGCTTGTTACCGGACGGCGATTCGACACCGAGGATCAGCATGTGCTCGGCCATCCAGCCGCCGTCACGCGCCATGTTGGAGGCGATACGCAGCGCCAGACACTTCTTGCCGAGCAGGGCGTTGCCGCCGTAGCCCGAACCATAGGACCAGATCTCACGTGTTTCGGGGTAGTGAACGATGTACTTGGTGGTCGGGTTGCACGGCCATTTCGGATCCTTGGTGCCGGCTTCCTTCGGCGCGCCGATCGAATGCACGCAAGGCACGTACACGCCGTTGGTGCCGAGTACCGGGAACACGTCCTTGCCCATGCGAGTCATGATGCGCATGTTGGTTACAACGTAGGCGGAGTCGGTGATTTCAATGCCGATCTGGGCGATCGGTGAGCCGATTGGGCCCATCGAGAACGGAATGACGTACAGGGTGCGCCCCTTCATGCAGCCCGTGAACAGCGGCTTGAGAGTTTCACGCATCTTGGCCGGATCTTCCCAGTTGTTGGTTGGGCCGGCGTCATCCTTGTTCTTCGAGCAGATGTAGGTGCGGTCTTCAACGCGTGCCACGTCTGAAGGATCGGACACGGCCAGGAAGGAATTCTTGCGCTTCTTGAGTTTGACGTAGGTGCCGGCTTCGATCAGTTCCTGGCACAGGCGATCATATTCTGCCTGGGAACCGTCGCACCAGACGACGCGATCCGGTGTAACCAGTGCGGCGATTTCGGCGACCCATTTCTTGAGACCTTCGTGCTTGACGTAATCAGGGGCGTTGATCGATACAGTTTGACTCATGGCAATACTCTCTTTAAAGGACAGTGGAAAAAACGGATAAGCAGTGCTGCAGCGTAATGCGGAAATACCCAATGCGAGCGGTGAGCCTGAGAAGGCCGGCGGGCTCCGAACAGGGAGCAACGTCGGTTGCGCCTGGAGAAAAACTTGCCCAGCGCAGGGGAGAGGGTTCAGTCATGCTCAAGGTGAGTATTACCAAATTCGGGCACTGTAAATCATACCACAGCTGAATTCGGCAGGGCGCCCGGAGAAGCGTTTTTGATACTGTTTTTTTTACTACCCCGATAAGTACTAATCCAGCTATGATTCGGCGCGCGATGCGCAATGAATTGATCTGCCCTTGGGCGTTGATCACGAGTGCGCTTCAATTTTCCTTGCCGCTGAGATATGTTTATGTTGTTTCTCATATAATTACGCTATCTAATTATTTTTATTGATTTTTATGATTCCGGTGATAAACTTGCGTAAAATGTTCCGTAACATTTGTTTCTTGCCGGAGACCTCACTGATGCGGATTGCGCTGAAAACAGCACTGTTTGTTGCCTTGCTGGGCGTCAGTCTGCTGGCCGTCGAAAGCACTCAAGCCGTTGAACAGGGCAAAGCCAGGCTGGTCTCGCAGAAAAACAAGTTGAAGCCGGCGGTGTCCAGGACCAAGGCGGTTCAGGTCGCCAAAAAAAGCAAGTCCTCGCTCCTGGCGCAGCAGAAACTCTCCAGCAGGAGTTTGTCAAGTAGTTCCGAGCAGTGGCAGCTCACGCACAATCCGGCGGTGCAATCCGGTTCAGCGCTGGTCATTGCCCTGGGTGGGGGTGATGCCCTGTTCCAGAAGAATGCCAACCTGATTGCGCCGATCGCCTCGATCACCAAGCTGATGACAGCCATGGTCGTGCTGGATAGCTCGCCAGGTCTGCAAGCGCCGATCACCATCTCGGATGACGATGTCGATACCCTGCGCGGCAGTCGTTCGCGCCTGCACGTGGGTTCGGTGATGACGCGAGAGTCCGCGCTGCTGCTCGCCTTGATGTCTTCGGAGAATCGTGCAGCGAACGCGCTGGCTCGCCATTATCCGGGAGGAATGCCGGCGTTTCTGGCGGCGATGAATATCAAGGCCCAAGCGCTTGGGATGAGAGATACCCGTTTTGAAGATCCGACCGGGCTGAACAGCAATAATGTCTCTACCGCCCATGACTTGGCGAAGATGGTTGCTGCAGCGCACCGTTATCCGCTGATCCGGGAATTGTCCACCATGCCAGAAGCAACCGTGGAAGTTGGCGGGCGGGAACTGGCCTATCGCAATACGAATCCGCTGGTGAAAAGCACCGCCTGGGATGTCGGACTTTCCAAAACCGGCTACATCCATGAAGCCGGCAAGTGCCTGGTCATGCAGGCCCGCCTTGCCGATCAGCCGGTGGTCATCGTGCTGCTGGATTCCGTTGGCAAATTGACCCGGGTGGGTGATGCCAACCGGATCAAGCGCTGGATGGAGAGCACCCAGACGCACACGCAGGTATCACGCAAGCCGTCGACGCATGCTGCACTAGCGCGGGAAGTTGTGCCTGGCCGGAGCTGATTGCGGCTAGGTGACTGAGGGAAAAAACCGCGCTTCAGGCGTGGCTTTTTGGTATCGGGTGTTCTACTTGGCAGGCGTCGGGCGGTAACCCAGGGCACGCGAAATCTCGTCAGCCGTTTCCTTGATCTGAACCGCCCAGCCCGGATGGTGCCGATCCGTCGGAGCCGAGATGGAAAGTCCGGCGACGATTGTTCCTCCCTCGTTGCGGATCGGCGAGGCGACACAGCGCAGGCCGAGTTCAGCTTCTTCGTTGTCGTAGGCCAGATCGTGCCGGCGAACCTGGTCGAGTTCCTTTTCCAGTGTGCCCAGATGGGTCAATGAATGCGGTGTCTTGCCCGGCAGACCGGTACGCTTGGCATAGGCGCGAATACTTGCCGCACTCTCGGCGGCAAGAAACAATTTTCCGAGCGAAGTCAGGTGCAAGGGCGCGCGCCCCCCAACCAGATAAACGACGCGTACCAGCGCGCGACCGCTTGAGGTGCGCTCGACGTAGATGATTTCATCACCATCGCGAATGCCCAGATTGATGGCTTCGCCAATTTTTTCGTGCAGGGTTTGCATGAAGGGCAGGGCGATTCCACGCATGTTGATTCGTGATTTGACGATGTTGCCCAGTTCAAGCAGACGGATACCGAGCGCGTAAGTATTGGCATCCTGGCGTTCAACCAAGCGTGACTGGGTCATCACGGCCAGAATTCTATGCGCCGTCGAAGGATGCAATCCGGTGGCCTGCGCCAGCAACTTGAGCGTTGCCGGTTCCGTGGTGTTGGCCAACACGTCGAGCAATGACATCATGCGCTCGATAACCTGAATAGATCCTTTTTCTGCTTGCTGCTCGACCATCTCGTTTGTCCTGAACCTTTTGTTTTATCCTGCGTGGGAATAACATCGCACGTTCCGCCTGATCGGACGCGGGGTCATTGGTCACCGTGGGTTAGTACAATATTTTAACATCATGCGCATGGCTCTGTTCGTTACCTACCACAAAGGAATGTAATGCTGCAACCTGACGATCTTCTGGCGATCCCGCTCTGGATCAATGGGCACGCTTATCTCACCATGGCTCCGGCTTTTCTGGATGTGCGTAATCCGGCTAACGGCAAGATATTGCGGCGGACCCCGCTGTGCGGCGCCGATGCGGCGCGCAAAGCGGTCGCGGCGGCGCAGGACGCTCTGGTTCCGTGGGCGGCGCATGACGCGGCGCGGCGCACCGCCCTTTTTGCCGCTTTGGGAGACGCGCTGGCGGGTTACGCCGGGCATTTTTCCCGACTGATTGCTGAGGAAACCGGCAAGGACAGTGATGCGGCAGTTGCCGAAGTAGCTGCCGCAGTAGCGCTGTTGCGTACGGCGGTGGCTGGCAAGGCTTCAGGGGTGCTTGGCGTTATCGGCGATACGGCGATGCCGCTGCTCGCTGCCCTGCAACTCGCTGTTCCTGCCCTGCTGGCAGGTGCGGCAGTCGTTATCCGGCCCTGCCCGGAGGCGCCCTCGGCGCTTTTCGCCTTGGCTGAGTTGACCGGCCGCTGCGGTTTTCCGGGCGGTGTCTTCAATATCCTGCATGGCGGCGAGGCGGCTGTGGAAGGCCTGCGTGCGGCGGGTGCGGTAATCCTGTTTTGAGTGCGTACAGGGATTCGGGTGTGTCACGCCTTGCTGTCGCCCGGGCCGGTCTGTGCAATGCCGCGAGCACTTGCCCTTGACGGGGAAGGCGCAAGGTGCTCTCCGGCACCTATAATACCGGCCATGAGCGATCACGATCAGCACAACCACAGTCACCATCCCCCTCCGGATGCCGGGCCACGCCTGATCTGGGCGCTGCTGCTGACTCTCGGCTTTGCCGCAGTCGAGACCATGGCCGGGTTCTGGTCAGGGTCACTGGCGCTGCTTGGTGATGCCGGGCACATGGTGACCGACAGTGCCTCGCTCGGTTTGGCGGCGTTTGCCGCCACGCTGGCCAGGCGTCCGCCTTCGCCCCGGCACACCTATGGCCTGGGGCGTGTGGAAACGCTGGCGGCCCTGCTCAACGTCCTGTTCATGGCGCTGGTGGTGGTCGCTATCTCGGTCGCTGCAATCCATCGCTTTCTTGAACCGGCGACAATCAATGGCGAGGCCGTAACGCTGGTCGCGATCATCGGCCTGGGCATCAATATCGGCGTCGCCTGGCTGCTCATGCACGGCGAGCAGACGATGAATACGCGCGGGGCCCTGCTGCACGTGATGGGCGATCTGCTCGGCTCGGTGGCGGCGCTGGTGGCCGGGGCGGTGATCGTTTTTACCGGCTGGACGCCCATTGATCCCTTGCTCTCGCTGCTGATCTGCGTGCTGGTGCTCGGTTCCAGTCTGCGCCTGCTGCGTGAAGTCTTGCGTGCGCTGCTGGAGGGGGTGCCGGCGCATCTTTCGGTCGAAGAGATCGGCCGGGCGCTGGCGGCGGTACCGGGCGTCAGGTCGGTACATGATCTGCATATCTGGACGCTGTCGTCGAGTCGCATCGCGCTGTCGGCGCATCTGGTCGTCGAGGGTCTTGCCCAGTGGCCGGAAGTGCTTGCGGCAGCGAAGCATGTCCTGCTGCATCGGGGAATCTCGCATGTCACCCTACAGCCTGAATCAGGCCTGCACACGGTGCGCTGGCTGCAGCATGATACGGGCCGGGATGTGGCCACAGGCATCAATGACGGAGCTCAGTCGTGAGAGTCATCGTACAGCGCGTCGGATCGGCGCGGGTTGAAGTCGTGGGCGAAGTCGTCGCTGCCATCGGAATGGGTCTGCTGGTACTGGCCGGGGTCGAAGAGAACGATGGCGAGGCTGATCTCGTCTGGCTTTCGTCCAAACTGACCCGCTTGCGCATTTTTCCCGATGCCGCCGGGGTGATGAACCGCAGCATCGTTGACGTCGGTGGTAAAATCCTGGCGGTCAGTCAATTCACGCTTCTGGCCTCGGTACGAAAAGGGAATCGACCTTCCTGGAGCCGCGCGGCGCGGCCGGAGGTCGCGCAGCCGCTGTTTGAACGCTTTGTCCGCCAGATGGAGGCCGATCTTGGGCGCGAGGTGCCGACCGGCGTTTTCGGTGCCGATATGCAGGTGCATCTGGTCAACGATGGCCCGGTGACGATTTTCATCGATTCAAAAGCCTCGGAATAGGTACTTGATCGACAGGCTGAAGACGAAAATATTCCCCTTTGGAAAAATACGGATGACATAAATTGTGCTGTGTTTCCGTTTGCTCGCGGGATTTGAGAGGATTATAATGCCCAACTTTGCCAGTCTGCTGCTGCCTGACTTCTGCGCGCGATGAGGCGCTCGGCGCTGGCCCGTATAGAGGATGAGGTTCGCCGCCGTTTTACCCGATCATTCTGCGCCGCAGGCATTGCGCTGGCGCATTCACCGTTTTCCATTCATCAATGAGGAGTTTATTCCGAAATGTCGCTACCTTTCCCGATACTTGCCGCTGAGGAAGCGGCGGAAATGATCCAGAATGGCCAGAGCATCGGCTTCAGCGGTTTTACCGCCGCCGGGGCGGCCAAAGCGGTGCCGTTTGCCCTAGCGCAGAAAGCGCGCCGTGAGCATGCGGCCGGCCGGCCTTTCAAGGTCGGCGTGATGACCGGTGCTTCCACCGGCAAGTCGCTCGATGGTGCTTTGGCCGAGGCCGAAGCGATCAGTTTCCGTACGCCTTATCAGGGCAATGCCCTGCTGCGCAAGCAGATCAATTCCGGCCAGGTCAAATTTTTCGACATGCACCTGTCTTCGGTGGCGCAGAGCGTGCGTTACGGCGCTCTCGGCAAGGTGCACTGGGCCGTAGTCGAGGCCTGCGACATTACGGCCGGCGGTGGCGTGGTGTTGTCCACTTCGGTGGGCAACTCGAATACCTACATGCGACTGGCCGACAAGATCATCATCGAACTGAACGCCAGGCATCCGACTTCTCTGCTCGGCATGCACGATATTTTCGAGCCGAAGGATCCGCCAACACGACAGGAAATTCCGATTTTCAGCGCGTCGGACCGGGTGGGCTCACCCATCTGCATCGTAGATCCGAAAAAAATCGCGGGTGTGGTATTGACCGATTTGGCCGATGAGTCCGCTGGTTTTGACGAGGCAACAGCGCTAACCGACCGGATCGGCCAGAACGTCGCCGATTTCCTGGCGGCCGAGATGAAACTAGGGCGCATTCCACGGGAATTCCTGCCCTTGCAGTCGGGTGTCGGCAATATTGCCAACGCGGTTCTGGCGGCTCTGGGTCAGAGCCGGGATATCCCGGCGTTCGAAATGTACACGGAAGTACTGCAGGATTCCGTGGTGCCGTTGCTGGAAAATGGCCGTTGCAAGTTTGCTTCGACCTGCTCGCTGACGCTGAGTCCCGAAGCGATGCGCAAAGTAACGGAGAATCTTGATTATTACAAGAGTCGCATCATCATGCGCCCGCAGGAAATCACCAATAATCCGGAAATCGTGCGGCGTCTGGGGATTGTGTCGATGAACACGGCCATCGAAGTTGACCTGGGCGGCAACGTCAATTCGACGCATGTGATGGGCAAGACGATGATGAACGGCATCGGCGGATCGGGTGATTTCACGCGCAATGCCTATCTGTCGATTTTCTCCTGCCCGTCGACGGCTAAAGGCGGGATGATTTCCGCTATCGTGCCGGTAGCTTCGCACATGGACCACAGCGAGCACTCGGTGCAGATCATCGTTACCGAGCAGGGCGTGGCCGATTTGCGCGGCAAGGATCCGCACGAGCGTGCACTGCTGATCATCGAGAAATGCGCTCACCCGGATTACAAGGAGCAATTGCGTGACTATCTGAAACTGGTGGGCCCAGGGAGCCATGAGCCGATGTCGCTGTCGTTGGGCTTTGCCATGCACCGGCAGTTCCTGCGCCATGGAGATATGCGCCAGATCAACTGGGACGAGTATCGTTGATCTGATTTTGTCTTGAGCGGCCCCGCGCCAGCGGGGTTGCCTCTCGCAGTGCCTCCGGGCTCCATGAAGTCAAGCTGATAGTGCTTGGCTTCGCCCCACTGTTCGCACGCCCGGCAATCGCGTAACGCGATTGATCCGCTTCGCGGCTTCGTTCAGGGCAATTGCATGAATGCCTTTGTCATGCTTATATGGCTCCATATGGCCAATGTAAGTGTCGTCCCGGCGAAAGCGCCCCGCAGGAAGTGCCCTTGGAGTGCCGGGACTCAGTATGTGCCCCAAATCCATGGATTCCGTCTTTCGCCGGAATGGCGATGAAAATTCAGCCGGCTGATGACGATTCCATTGACATTCATGCAATCGCCCTGCGGCTTCGTTTCGCCCCTCTCTCCTCACGTCAAAACCATGCTATAAGTACGGTTTTGGTGCTGCAAGAATAAAGTGACCACGATAATAGTTGTGTGATTTTTAATATTAGAGTATTCTAATACACATGAAAAAGAAATCCTGCCCCGTTTTCCGTAACGCGCGCTCTTTCATGGTAGCGCTGGTGATCTCCTTTCCCGTGGCCGCGCAAAGCTTGCCGACGGTTGTGGTGCAGCCGCATGCGGTGGATCTGACCTTGCCGGTCGAGGCGACGGTCGAGGCGGTTGTACAGAGCACGCTGACATCACAGGTCTCCGGCCGTGTCATCGAGATGCGCGTCGATGCCGGGCAGAGCGTAAGGAAAGGGGAATTGCTGCTACGCATTGACGCCCGCGAGGCGAGCGAAGTCGCGGCCGGTGCGTCGGCGCAGTACATCAATGCCAAGGCCAATTACGAGCGCATGAAGAATCTGCAGAAGCAGAATTTCATCAGTCAGGCGGCGCTGGACAAGGCCAAGGCGGACTTCGAGGCGGCCCAGGCCGTGCGCGGTCAGGCCGGAGTCAGTCTGGGCCATACCAGCGTGACGGCTCCGATTTCGGGTATCGTCGCCCAGCGCCTGATCGAGCAGGGGGAAACGGCGGCGCCGGGCAGGCCGTTGCTGACCCTCTACGACCCAAACGGCTTGCGTGTGACGGCCAGCATTCCGCAGTACCAGTTACCGCAGATGCGTAATGTAAAGCAAGCCAGGATCGAATTCCCTGAACTCGGGCAATGGGTCGAGGCGAAGGCGGTGAGTCTCCTGCCGACAGCCGATGTCGCCACGCACGTTTCGCAGGTGCGCGTGGCTTTGCCGGCGAATCTGAAAGACGTGATCCCCGGCATGTTTGCCCGTGTTCATTTCGTCATCGGCCGTGTGCAGCGCATGACCGTGCCTGCTGCATCCGTCCTTCGTCGAGGCGAAGTGGCGGCGGTTTACGTGCAGAACGAACAGGGTGCCGTGTCCTTGCGGCAAGTACGCCTTGGCGAGACGTCGGCTGGCGGCGAAATCGAGGTACTGGCTGGCCTGACGAGCGGCGAGTGTGTCGTGCTTGACCCGATCAAGGCCGGCATCGCCCTGAAGTCTGCAACCCATCAGGGACAGAACAGGAAATAGCGCAACTGAAGTGCTACCAGGAGCAGCCAAGGCAGCAATCCACTGATTACGCATTTCAACACGCGGGTTTAAACGTCGAGGAGAGAAAAATGGCTCACATCGTAATTGTCGGTGCTGGCATTGGCGGCTTGCCGATGGCTTTCGAGATGCGTGAAATTGCCCGTCCTGAAGATCGTGTCACGGTTGTCGCAAACACGCCGACGTTTCATTTTGTTCCCTCTAACCCATGGGTGGCGGTGGATTGGCGCAAGCGCGAGGAGATCGAACTGGAGATCGCGCCTTTGCTGGCCAATCGTCAAATCGATTTTGATCCGGCTGGCGTCAGGCGCGTGCATCCGGAAGAGAATTGTCTGGAAATGGGCGACGGTCGCCGTCTCGAATACGATTTTCTGATCATTGCCACTGGCCCGAAGCTGGCCTTCGACGAGATCGAAGGGCTTGGGCCGCAGGGACATACGCAGTCGATTTGCCACGTTGATCATGCCTTGCAGGCGAAGGACGAATGGGCAAAATTTGTTGCCGACCCGGGCCCCATCGTTTCGGGTGCCGTGCAGGGGGCTTCATGCTTCGGACCGGCTTACGAATTCACCATGATCATGGAAACCGATCTGCGCCGGCGCAAAATCCGCGACAAGGTGCCGATGACCTTTGTGACTTCGGAGCCTTATATCGGACACCTTGGCCTCGGTGGCGTCGGTGATTCCAAGGGGCTGATGGAGTCAATTTTCCGCGACAAGCACATCAAGTGGATCTGCAATGCCAAGGTGATGAAAGTTGAAGCCGGCAAGATGTTCGTCACCGAACACGACGAGGATGGCAAGCCGAAGAAGGAGCATCTGTTGCCGTTCAAGTATTCGATGATGCTGCCGGCCTTCAAGGGGGTCGATGCAGTGTCTGGCATCGAGGGACTGACCAACCCGCGCGGCTTTGTCCTGATTGACGCCTTCCAGCGCAACCCGAAATTCCAGAACATCTATTCGATTGGCGTTTGCGTGGCGATTCCGCCGGTCGAAGTGACGCCGGTGCCGACCGGTACGCCGAAAACCGGGTACATGATTGAATCGATGGTAACGGCTACCGCGCATAACATTCGTGCCGTTCTCGATGGACTGGAGCCAGATCGCCACGCGACCTGGAACGCCATCTGTCTGGCCGACTTCGGCGCCACGGGGGCGGCTTTTGTGGCCTTGCCGCAGATTCCGCCACGCAACGTGAACTGGTTCTCGCACGGCAGGTGGGTGCATGTAGCCAAGGTGGCTTTCGAAAAATATTTCATGCACAAGCTGAAGAAGGGTACCTCCGAGCCGATTTACGAAAAATACGTGATGAATGCTCTGGGCATCATGAAACTCAAGGACAAGCAATAATAATGGGCATTTCCGGCCGTATAGCAAAATTTTTCCAGGCGTCGCAGATGACGCCCCTGCTGGCGCTCGTCGCGCTATTGATGGGCATTTTCGCCACCCTGGTGACGCCGCGCGAAGAAGAGCCGCAGATCGATGTGACCATGGCCAGCGTCTTCGTCGCCTTCCCGGGGGCGTCGGCCAAGGACGTTGAAAATCTGGTGGCGACGCCGGCCGAGCAGGTGTTCTCGCGCATGTCCGGCATCGAACACGTGTTCTCGGTATCGCGCCCCGGCATGGCGGTCATCACCGTGCAGTTCGACGTCGGCGTCAAGTACAACGATGCGATTCTGCGCCTTTACGATACCGTGCATTCCAATCGCGACTGGCTGCCGCCCAATCTGGGCGTGCAGGAGCCGATCATCAAGCCGAAGGGCATCGACGATGTGCCCATTGTGGCGCTGACCTTCCACACCTCTGATGAACAGCGCTCGGCCTTTGACTTGCAGCAGGTGGCGCGGGCGGCGGAAATCGAGTTCAAGCGGATCAAGGGGACACGCGACATCTCGACGATAGGCGGTCCGGATCACGTCATTCGCGTGGTGATGGACAGCGAGCGCATGAATGCCTACGGCGTGACGCCGCAGGATCTCTCGGCGGCCCTGAAAGTCGGCAATGCCCTGCAATCATCAGGCAAGTTGGTGGCCGGCAATCGCGAGGTGCTGGTGCAGACCGGCACCTATCTCGAATCGGCGGCCGACGTCAGGCAACTCGTGGTGGCCGTGCGCGGCGAGGCCAAGGGGCGCAAGCCGGTATTCATGGGTGACGTGGCGCGCGTCGAAGACGGCCCCGATCAGCCGGGAAAATACGTGTGGTTCGGCAGCAAGGACGGAGAAGTTCCTGCGGTGACCATACAGATTTCCAAGAAGCCCGGGGTCAATGCCGCCGACGTCGCCGATGGCGTGATTGCCCGTGTCGCCTCGCTCAAGGGAACGGTGATCCCGGAAGGTGTCGAAGTCACGGTCACCCGCAACTACGGTGAAACGGCGACGGACAAGGCGCAGAAGCTGATCGGCAAACTGGTCTTTGCCACGGCCTTCGTCGTGCTGCTGGTTTTCTTCGCGCTGGGACGACGCGAGGCGCTGATTGTCGGTGTCGCGGTAACGCTGACGCTGGCCGCAACGCTGTTTGCTTCGTGGGCGTGGGGCTTCACGCTCAACCGCGTCTCGCTCTTTGCTCTGATTTTCTCGATCGGCATTCTGGTTGACGACGCCATCGTCGTCGTCGAAAACATTCACCGCTGGCAGGGGCTGTACCCTGGAAAACCCTTGCTTGAAATCATTCCTAATGCCGTTGATGAGGTCGGCGGGCCGACCATCCTCGCCACGCTGACGGTGATCGCCGCCCTGCTACCGATGGCTTTCGTCAGCGGCCTGATGGGGCCGTACATGAGCCCGATCCCGATCAACTCGTCGATGGGCATGCTCATTTCGCTGGCCGTGGCGTTTGTCGTCACGCCGTGGCTGGCGGCGCGGTTGATGAAGGTACATACGAGCGTCTTGCCCAAGATTACTGAAAAAGGCCTTAGCGGCAAGATGGACGCCTTTTTTCGGCGCCTGCTGACCCCCTTCCTTGTCGCGAAAACCGGCGCTGCGGCGCGCAAAAAGCTGTTGCTGGTCATCATCCTGCTGATCCTCGGTTCGGTGTCGCTGGCCGGCTTCAAGCTGGTGGTACTCAAGATGCTGCCCTTCGACAACAAGAGCGAATTCCAGATTGTTCTCGACATGCCGGTCGGAACGCCTCTGGAGGAAACGGCACGGGTGCTGCACGAGATTGGCGCCGAAGTCGCCAGGGTGCCGGAAGTGGTGAATTATCAGGCCTATGCCGGCACGGCCAGTCCGATCAATTTCAATGGTCTGGTGCGCCAATACTATTTGCGCGCCTCGCCGGAATCCGGCGACCTGCAGGTCAACCTGGCCGACAAGAAGCACCGCTCGCGTGCCAGTCACGAAATTGCCGTGTCTGTGCGCGAGGCTGTCGAAACGATAGGCCGCAAGTCCGGCGGCAACGCCAAGGTGGTCGAAGTGCCGCCCGGTCCGCCGGTGATGTCGCCGATTGTCGCCGAAGTTTACGGGCCGGACTACCAGGGACAGATCGCTGTCGCCAAGAGCGTGCGCAAGGTACTGGAAAATACGCCTGATCTTGTCGGCATCGACGATTCGGTACAGGCCGATGCCAGGAAGACCGTGCTGCACGTGCTGCAAAGCAAGGCCGCCTTGCTTGGCGTGGCCCAGAGCGACATCGTCGACGTGGTGCGCATGGGCTTGGCCGGCGAGGATGTGACGCCGGTACATAACGCCGAATCGAAGTTCGGAATTCCGGTGCGCGTCATCTTGCCTGCCGAGAAACAGAGTTCGCTCGATGCGCTGCTCAAACTCAAGGTGCGCTCGCGGGAAGGCCAACTGGTACCGGTTTCCGAAGTCGTCGAGGTACGTGATCAGCCGCGAGAAAAAACGGTCTTTCACAAGGATCTGCTGCCGGTGGTTTACGTCTTCGGCGACATGGGCGGCAAACTCGATTCGCCGCTTTACGGAATGTTCGATGCGCGTGGCGAGATCGTCGGCAAGCCGCTCGACCAGGGCGGTACTCTGGGTGAATGGTTCATCAGACAGCCGTCCGACCCCTACGCCGGCTACAGCATCAAGTGGGACGGCGAGTGGCAGGTGACTTACGAGACCTTCCGCGACATGGGCATTGCCTACGGCGTCGGCCTGATTCTCATCTACCTGTTGGTGGTGGCGCACTTCAAGAGCTATCTGGTGCCGCTGGTGATCATGGCGCCGATCCCGCTGACCATCATCGGTGTAATGCCCGGTCATGCGCTGCTCGGCAGCCAATATACGGCGACTTCGATGATCGGCATGATCGCTCTGGCCGGCATCATCGTGCGCAACTCGATCCTGCTCGTCGACTTCATCAGGCAGCAGGCGGCCAGCGGAATGGACTTCGCCGAGGCAGTGATCCAGTCCGCCGCCGTGCGTGCCAAGCCGATTGCGCTGACCGGGCTGGCCGCCATGCTCGGTGCATTGTTCATCCTCGACGACCCGATTTTCAACGGGCTGGCGATCAGCCTGATCTTCGGCATTTTTGTGTCCACCGTGCTCACACTGGTGGTCATTCCGGTGCTTTACTACGCAGCTTTCAACAAGGAATACGTATCATGAGTTCATGTATTACAACAGAACGCGCCATCCGCATCATGGCCGGAGCTTTTATCCTGATTTCGCTTGCTCTCGGTGTCGAAGCCAGTCCGTTGTTCGTTTCAAAATACTTCCTGTGGTTCACTGCCTTCGTCGGCGTCAATCTGTTTCAGAGCGGCTTCACCCGCTTCTGTCCGGCCGAAGCCATCATGGTCAAACTCGGCCTCAAGCGCAGTGACGGTGGTTCCTGCAGCAACTGAAAACCACTCGCGTTTGAGCGCTCGGGTAAAGTGCGGCTATTCCCTGGTACGCTGATGACGCAAGGGGTCGAGCAAGGAGGACAGGCCGTTGTGATCGAGTTCATGCATGAGGGCAAGCAGACGACCGATTTCGCCGGACGGGAAGCCTTCCCGGGCAAACCAGTTGAGGTAGTTGCCGGGCAGATCGGCTATCAGGCGCCCCTTGTATTTGCCGAAGGGCATGCTGCGGGTGACGAGGAGCAGGAGGTCTTCGGGCTTCACTTCAGCTCCGGCATTCGGGGATACCTTACTTTTTGTTGTCCATTTCCCGCACAAAACGCCTGATGTCGGCTTCCAGAACGCCGGTATCGGTTCCGTAACACCCCACCATCTGGATCTCTTCGATGACATTCTGCTCGTTGCCGCTCGGGTCGGAAGTGGAGGTGCTCGCACCGAAATGCTGCGCTTTCCAGCGCGCCAGCATCAGTTCCTGATCCGTCAGGCCCGTTTGTACTCCTTGCGGAATCTCGCCACCCAGTTCAATCAGAACTTTGACCACCTCGGTACGACCGCCGCGAAGCGCCATCGACAAGGGTGAGGTGGGTTCGCGGTTGTCGCTAAAATTGACCTTGGCCCCACGCAGGATCAACTCGCGTGCAATCTCGGCGAAGCCCATGAAACAGGCCATGGCCAGCGGAAGACCGGGGTCGCCCTTGCCGTCATGCAACTCGACCTCGGCGCCGGCGTCGAGGGCGGCGATCACTTCAGACAACTGACCCGTGCGAATCGCTTTGATCAGATCGACTTCTGGGCTCACAACAAAATCTCCAAGGGATGAATCACCTGCTGAATTATAGAGTCAATATTATCAGTTGCGACCGGCCGGGGGGCAATAGTTGCGGCAGAAGCTTCGGCTTTGCTCAGGAATGGGGCCATCCTGGCGAGATCAGGCCAAAGGATTCGGTGCTTATATGCCCAGCGCTACCGCTTCGGCAATCCTGATGCCGTCGATTCCGGCGGAGAGGATGCCGCCTGCGTAACCGGCGCCTTCGCCGGCCGGATAGAGACCTTTTACATTAACACTCTGGTAATCCTCGCCGCGCGTGATGCGCAGCGGAGACGAGGTGCGCGTCTCGACGCCGGTAAGCATCGCGGCGGGCAGGGCAAAGCCCCTGATCTGGCGGTCGAAGACGGGTAGCGCTTCGCGCATCGCGGCGATGGCAAAATCCGGCAGGGCCGTGGAAAGATCGGTCAGATGAACTCCGGGCTGGTACGACGGGATGACCGTGCCGAGTTGCGTCGAAGGCCGCCCGGCCAGGAAATCGCCGACGAGCTGTCCGGGTGCTTCGTAGGTGCCACCGCCCAGAGCGAAGGCGTGCCTTTCGAGACGGCGCTGGAAGGCGATGCCGGCCAGCGGGTTGCCGGCGCCGGCACCGGTAAAATCGCCAGGCGAGACGTTTACGACAAGGCCTGCATTGGCATTGCGCTCGGTACGCGAATACTGGCTCATGCCGTTAGTCACCACGCAGTTCGCTTCGGACGTGGCGGCCACCACCTGCCCGCCGGGGCACATGCAGAAGCTATAGACCGCCCGCCCGTTGGACGCGTGATAGACCAGCTTGTAGTCGGCCGCACCGAGCAGCGGGTTGCCGGCATTCGGGCCGAGGCGTGCCTTGTCGATCAGCGATTGCGGGTGCTCGATGCGGAAGCCGACGGCGAAGGGCTTGGCCTCCATGAAGACCCCGGCAGCATGGAGCATTTCGAAGGTGTCGCGTGCGCTGTGGCCGAGTGCCAGGATGACCTGGCTGGCGGCGATCTCTTCACCACTGGCCAGCCTGACGCCACGTACGTGTCCCTGCTCGATGTGCAGGCCGGTGACGCGGCTCTGGAAGCGGATTTCGCCGCCCAGTGTTTCAATCTCGTGGCGCATGCGTTCGACCATGCCGACCAGCCGGAAAGTGCCGATGTGCGGTTTGGCGACGTAAAGGATTTCGGCCGGTGCGCCGGCTTTGACGAACTCGTTCAGCACCTTGCGTCCCAGGTGGCGCGGGTCCTTGACCTGGCTGTACAGCTTGCCGTCCGAGAAGGTGCCGGCACCACCCTCGCCGAACTGGACATTCGATTCCGGGTCAAGCACCTTGTTGCGCCACAGTCCCCAGGTGTCCCTGGTGCGTTCGCGCACGGCCTTGCCGCGTTCCAGCACCAGTGGGCGAAACCCCATTTGCGCCAGGATCAGCGCGGCGAAAATGCCGGCCGGGCCGAAGCCCACGATCACCGGTCGGGTCGCGAGTGTGGCCGGCGCCTGCGCGACGAAGTGGTAGCTCGTGTCCGGCGTCGCTCCTGTCTTCGGGTTGTCGGCAAACTTCTGCAGCAGGGCGTCTTCATTATCGACGGCGACATCGACGGTATAGATGAACATCAGTGCATTTTTCTTGCGTGCGTCGTGGCTGCGTTTGAAGACGCTGATGTCGCGGATAGCCGTCTGCGCGATGCCCAGATGCCGGGCAACAGCGACCGGCAGCGCTGCCGGTGGATGTTCGAGCGGCAGACGCAGTTCGGAAATCCGGATCATGCGCCTGGCCCGGGATAGCCGCTACGCTGTTCAACCGGGCCGTCGGTCGTGAGCATGGCTGAGCAGCGACGACGGATACGTCAGATCAGGCATGCCGGGTCTCCGGGTAAAGGCCTTGAATGCCTCCGGTTGTCGCCGGGCAACTGCCGCGTTCGGTGATCAGTGCCGTGACGAAGCGCGACGGCGTCACGTCGAAGGCCGGGTTGCCGACCGCTGTATCGGCCGGCAACTGGCGAAGCGCAGCAGGCTGCCCGGTGGCGGCTATGCCCTGCATGACGCGCAACTCATCGCCGTCACGATCTTCAATGGGAATCGCAGTGCCGCTGGCACAATCGAAGTCAATGGTCGAGCGCGGGGCGGCGACATAAAACGGTACGCCTGCTTCACGTGCCGCCAGAGCCTTGAGGTAGGTGCCGACCTTGTTGGCGACATCGCCGTTGGCGGCGATGCGATCCGCGCCGACGATGACGGCGTCGACCTCCCCGCGCGCCAGTAACAGGCCGGCGGCATTGTCGGCGATCAGCGTGTGCGCTACGCCGTGCTGGCGGAGTTCCCACGCCGTCAGCAGCCCCTGATTGCGCGGCCGCGTTTCGGAAACCCAGACGTGGATGTCGATGCCGGAATCAAAGGCGGCATAGACCGGTGCCAGCGCCGTGCCGAAATCGACAGTGGCCAGCCAGCCGGCGTTACAGTGGGTCATAATGTCCAGAGGCTTGCGGCGCAGTTTCCCGGACTCAACGAGTGGCCGAAAAAGCGCCAGCCCGTGCTCGCCGATCTGCCGGCATTGCGCGACATCTTCTTCGGCAATCACTCCCGCCTCAAGCCAGGCCGCACCGGCGCGCTGTTCCGGCGCGAGCAGCGCAAGATGCGCCTGCATGCGCGTCAGCGCCCAGTGCAGGTTGACCGCTGTCGGGCGGGTAGCGGTCAGCGTGGCGATTGTCGCGGCTAGCCTCGTATCGTCGGCCTGCTCCGTCAGTGCCAGCGCCACCCCGTAGGCGGCCGTTATGCCGATCAGCGGCGCCCCGCGAACCTGCATGCTGCGGATGGCGTGTGCTACCTCTTCCAGCGTGGCCAGGCGAAGCCGGCGGTAAGCGTGCGGCAAAGCCGTCTGGTCGATGATGTCGATGGCACGTGCATCGGCAGAAGGCTCGATGGTTCGGGTGGGGCTGTTGTTGACTTTCATGGCCGTCATTTTAACAGCCGGCGAAGGCTAATGAGGCGAGAGACGAAACCTGCCGCGACCTGACCGGGCGGTAATGCCTGTACAAAGCTGGTTCGGCCGTCTGCCGTCAAAACATGGGTGCAGATGATGGTCGTTGCCACATCGGCGTTGTCGGCCTGGCGATGCCGGTAAGCAACAACACCCGGCCACTTCATCGGACGACAGAACGACGGGGAGGCGTGTCTTCGTGCGCCGGGGCTGAAGGCCGTGGAATCTGATCAACGCCCGTAGCCGAGGGTTTGCAGTCCATGCCGGCTACGCTTTGCTTGACGCCGTCTACGGAGCCCCCTAAGATTCGGCGGTTTCCCCCAAAGGCGTCAAGACGTGAAACTGGAGTCGCTCTTCAATCTGATCGGATCGGACATGCAAGCCGTGGATGCGGTCATTCGTGTCCGGCTTCACTCCGATGTGGTACTGGTACGGCAAGTTGCCGAGTACATTACCCAGAGCGGTGGCAAAAGACTTCGTCCGGCGCTGGTGCTGCTTTCGGCAGGTGCCTTTGGTTATCGCGGGACGCGTCATCATGAGCTTGCAGCCGTGGTTGAATTCATTCACACGGCAACGCTGCTGCACGACGATGTCGTCGATGAGTCCGATTTGCGGCGCGGACGGGAGACGGCCAATGCCCTGTTCGGTAACGCTGCCAGCGTGCTGGTTGGCGATTTTCTGTATTCGCGGGCTTTCCAGATGATGGTCGAGATCGACGACATGCGGGTGATGCGCGTGCTGTCGGATGCCACCAATATCATTGCCGAGGGCGAAGTTCTGCAGTTGATGAACTGCCACGATGCCGATGTCGATGAGCAGCGCTATTTGCAGGTAATTCGCTACAAGACCGCCAAACTGTTCGAAGCGTCGTCACAACTCGGGGCCATTGTCGGCGGCGCGTCTCCGCAAGTCGAGCAGCAGATGGCCGAATTCGGCATGCATCTGGGGACGGCTTTCCAACTCATCGATGACGTGCTCGACTATTCGGGTGCCGAGGTGGAAACGGGCAAACACCTCGGTGACGATCTGGCCGAGGGCAAGCCGACCTTGCCCCTGATCTACGTGATGCAGAACGGTACTGCCGAGCAGGCTACCTGTGTGCGCAGGGCTATCGAAAACGGTGGCCGGGAAGACTTCCAAGCGGTGCTGGCCGCCATCCGTGCCACCGGGGCGCTGGAGCACGCTACCAAGCAGGCCAGGGCAGAAGCAGATCTGGCCATGGCGGCGCTTGCGTTGCTTCCTCTTCGCTGTTGCTAGGTCCTTCTAGCGCTGTCGTTGTTTCGGTCGGGGCGTAGCTCAGCCTGGTAGAGTACTGCGTTCGGGACGCAGGAGTCGGAGGTTCGAATCCTCTCGCCCCGACCACATGAATACTTGAAAAGCCCTGAATCCTCGGGGCTTTTTCTATTAAAATGGCGATATTGTTGATTCTGTTATTGTTTCGCCAGCTTGGTTGTACACAGTTCTTACACACTTCCTGAAAAGAACTGTATATGTCGACCATTACCAAGCGGAGCGCGGCAGGTGCGAAGTAGAGAAGCCCAAGTATGTCTGGAAAAAGCGGCCATACATAGATTGGTAACATCCGTCAGTTCGGCCTTATGCAATAAACTTTCTAAGCGGCTATCGCAGTTTGCAACGTGCGATACCTGATGCGCAGTCCGGAACCGACACGCTGCCACGCGACGGTTTCATCCGAGAGCACCGACGCACTCAAGGGATTGCTGGTTAGCCAATAGTCCGGCAATTCAAGCTGATAGCCGCCAGTGCCGTATCTGACGCGAAAATCCGGCAGGCTTTGATCGTCGCGCGAGCGATGCAGCGTGATTGCCAGTCTCAGGCAGAAAATCAGGCGCCAGGTCGCGTTGCTTTGCGGTAAAGCAGACAGTTTCTCAAGCTTGCCACGCTGACCCAATACCATCAGAGCCAGCCGCGCCTGATCCTTCTTTGAAAAACCGGGCATATCGGCATTGCTCAGAATATAAGCACCGTGCTTGTGATAACTGTTGTGGGCAATTGAGATGCCAATTTCGTGCAGATTCACCGCCCACTTCAGAAATCGAACGTCATTTTCGTGTTCGGGAGCATCGATATTGATAAGTTGCCCGAGAATAATCAGGGCCGTGTTTCTGACATGCCGGGCCTGCCATTCGTCCACCTGATAGCGGCGCATGAAATGCAGCACCGTAGAATCGCGCATGTCGTGATGGTGAAACCGCCCGAGCAGATCGTAAAGTACCCCCAGACGCAGTGCACCGTCGGCATAGCTCATGTGTTCAATGCCAAGCCCGGAGAAGACTGCACACATGATAGCCAGACCACCCGGCAGGACCGGTATCCGATCAGATGATAAGCCTACGAGCCCCGTCGCTTCGACCGACCCGGCGCGAATCATCGATGCGCGTAACTTTTCCAGACCTTGTCGTGTGATGCCGCCAATCCCGCCCGGATTTAAATGGTTCAATTCGAGGAGGTCGGCAATCGCTCGTGCCGTCCCCGAGGAACCAATCGCTTCGTGCCAGCCGGCACGGCGGTATCTGCTGGCGAGGGTTTCGATTTCCTGTGAGGCAGCAAGCTCTGCTTCGCGGAAGTGTTTCTTGCCCACCTTGCCGTCAGGAAAGAAGCGCCGACTGTAGCTGACACAACCCATGTACAGCGATTCCATCAACTGCGGCTCGATCTTCCTGCCGATGATGAATTCAGTGGAACCGCCGCCGATATCGACTACCAGACGCTTGTGGTTAACCGCTGGCAACGAGTGCGCAACGCCAATATAGATCAGGCGAGCTTCTTCGCGGCCACCGATTATTTCGATGGGGAATCCCAGTGCTTCCTCGGCCAGCGGCAGGAACTTGCCGGCATTTTTCGCCACGCGCAGCGTATTGGTCGCGACCACACGAACGGCTTCGGGCTGGAAACCGCGCAAACGTTCACCGAAGCGGCGCAGGGTCGCCAGTGCACGTTGCTGTGAAGCCGTATCGAGCATCTTCTCGGTCGTCAGACCGGAAGCCAGACGAACGGAGGCCTTGAGTGAATCCAGTGGATAAATCTGGTCGTCAAGGATGCGCCCTATCTGAAGGCGAAAACTGTTTGAGCCAAGATCGACTGCGGCAATCTGTTCGTAGCTCGTGACGCTATTCTCAGTGTTGCGGATAATGTCACTTAACATGCTGTCATGCCGAACGCTTATGGGTTCGGCAAGCAAGAATTACCTGCGCGTGACACTGCAGTCGTTTCAACGAAATCAGCATTGAAAAATTGTGCTCTAAGCATATTACAACTTGATGAATCTCCAACCGCTTTGAGAATGATCAAAGTCGGGAATGGTTTTTTCGGGACTGTCGAACTGTTAACTTGTCGGCAAGAATTGACCGAAACCCAGGGGGCCGTACGCACTCAGGGCGCTATGCCCAGACGTTCAACCCTGCATTTTTAGCCCGACCTCTGTTTCCCAGGGTTGGCAAGTCATTGGTCGACAAGTACCAAGAGGCTAGTGAAGCGTGCCAAATCTATCCCTTTAATATCAGTGTCACACTGATTCAACATAATGAATCTTGTCCAAACAGGCTGCATTGAATTTTTCCGCAATACAGGATACAAAATCGCATAAATAATGAGCTGCAGCACAATTTTTTCGGTGCTATTTATTACGATATGTCTGTCATGCACACACCTTTTTCAGAACACCTTCTCGGCAAATCTACTTTTCGTTTTTTTTCAAAGAAATTGAATGAGCATTCGTCAACGGATTATTTTGTTAGTCGCCCTTGCATTTATAGCGATTGCCGCTATTGGTGGCTATGCCATTCAGCAATCGCGACGGAATGCCTATGCTGTAAAAACTTTGACTGAGGGAGTTGTGCCCAGTGCGCTTGCGACAGCCGACCTGGTGGCGAATATCAAGGACGTACAACTGACGACGATAGCGATGGTTTCAGCGCCAGATAACAATATGTCTGAACAAGCCGCAGAAAAACTGAAAAAACTGAAAGCCCAGATTCACGATTCCAGCGAGGCGCAACGCAAGGAGGCTGATAGCGATGCTCAACGTGGGCTCATACAACAGACGCAGGAGAGTTTAAATAACTATTTCAAGTCGATCGATGAAACGACGGCATTGATGCTTGCTGGAAAAAAAGAATTGGCGGAGATGACGCTGTTTGCCAATGTTGCAGGATACCAGACCGAATTGCAGTCGATTGTTGAGACCCTGCGTGTCGAAAAGAATCGGAGCAAGGACAGTGCGATTCTGGAGTTGAACGAAAGACTATCGAATGATGTAAAAGCCATATCCCTTGTTACACTGATTGCAGGCCTTGTATTGGGACTGATGGGATCGTTGCTTTACTTTCAGATCACCCGGCCAGTTCAACGAATGCAGGGCGAGATCGCGACCATCAGGCAGAACCTTGACCTGTCTCATCGGATTCCGATTCTGGGCACGAGTGAGATGGACCAGGTTGCGTCCGGCCTGAACTCATTGTTTGCCGAATTTCAGTCCATCGTCAGGGGCGTGCAGGACGCGGGTGATCATATTTCAAGTAAATCCGATGAACTGGCAAATTCAGTTGGACATCTGTTGATTGCCATTGAACACCAGAACGACGCGACGTCCTCCATGGCATCTTCGGTCGAAGAAATGGCTGTTAGTGTCTCCCTTGTCTCAGAATCCTCTGCAACGGCGCAGAAAATTGCACAGATGTCCTTGGCCAGCACCAAGGACGGGGGAATGGCAATAGAAAGGTCGGTCATTGAAATGGTGGCAATGGCCCAAGACGTCCAAGTTACATCGAGGATGATGGAAGAATTGGGAAAGCGCACCGATGAAATTGGAAGCATCGCCGTCACCATCAAGGAAATTGCCGATCAAACAAGCCTGCTTGCGCTGAATGCCGCCATTGAAGCCGCACGTGCAGGAGAACAGGGGCGCGGATTCGCGGTCGTTGCCGACGAAGTGCGAAAACTGGCCGAGCGAACGTCGCTCGCGACGAAAGAAATCGCCAAAGTCATTGGTGGAATTCAGGAAGAAACGAGGAGTGCGGTCGAGGACATGCACCGGATGTCGAGCCTGGTCGTCACAAATGCCGAAGGTGCACGCCAAGCTGGAGAGTCTATCGTTCACATCCGTGAAGGATCAGTTCGTGTCGTTGAGGTTGCATCCGAAATGGCTGCTGCGTTGAAGGAGCAGAGTTCCGCTACGGACCAGATTGCCAAGCAGATCGAACGGGTTTCCTCGATGAGTGAGAGAAACACCACCGAGATGGGTGAAGCGAGAACAGTCTCGGAAGAACTGAAACGCCTCTCAACTGAATTGCATCAATTGGTCGTACGCTTCCACGTCTAGCGAAACGGCCTGTTCGGAGTACATTGAAGGCATCATTTCTTGTGGCGGCGTAGCGAAACCAGATCGGTGCCCGTTTTCGTAATCCGACAGGGAGGCAAATTACTCTAATGTCTGGGGCACGAGAATCCGCTTGGCAAACAATTCGAACTCGTCGAGCGGTAGTGGCCGGCTGAACAGGTATCCCTGATAGTTCCTGCAACCGCTGGAATTCAGGAAGTCCAATTGATCCTTGGTCTCAACCCCTTCGGCGATTACTTCCATGCCGAGCGAGTTACTCATGGCGATGATCGCACTTACGATAGCAGCATCGTTCGGATCACTCGTAATATCGCGGACAAAAGATTGATCGATCTTTAGCTGGTCCAGCGGCAGGCGCTTTAGATAAGACAGTGAAGAAAAGCCAGTACCAAAGTCATCCAGCGAAAAAGTGACGCCCAAAGCCTTGATCTGCAGCATCCGCTCGATGATTTCTTCGACGTTTTCCAACACCACACTTTCCGTAAGTTCCAGCTTCAGCAATGACGGGTTGGCACCAAAGTGTTCCAGGCTCTTGCGCACCTGTTCGACAAAATCGGGCTGGCGAAACTGGCGGGCACTAACATTGATCGCTATTTGCAAGTTACGCGCAACCGGATCCTGAGACCAGGCGCAAAGCTGGGCGCAAGCCGTTTGCATAACCCACAGACCTATCGGGATGATGAGGCCGGTATCTTCAGCCAGGGGAATAAATTCCATTGGCGAAACTGGCGCCTTGCCGATCGGCAACCACCTAAGCAGGGCTTCGGCTCCTGTAAGTCTTTGCTGATAATCAATCTGGGGTTGATAGAACAGATGAAACTCGCTCTTCTCCAGGCCATCGCGCAAGGCCGATTCCATCACCGAGCGAGCTTCGATGATCTCCTGCATGGTGGAATTGAAGAAACGGATGGCATCGCGTCCGGCCCCTTTCGCTTGATAGAGAGCCACGTCGGCCTGTTTGAGCAATTCGTCAGTAGATTGCGTCTGGCCGAGAAAGAGCGTTATGCCGATGCTGGCCGTACTGTGGTAGGGCTGCCCATCTGAAGAGATCAGGGAAGCCTGGCTCAGTGAGTTTCTGACCTTTTCCGCGATCAGCTCTGCCTGGGTTGAAGCCGAGGCCTCATTCTGCCCCAGGCTCTCGATCAACACCACATATTCATCGCCGCCGAGGCGGGATACTGTGTCCTCCTTGCGCACACAGCCGACAATCAGACGGGCAACCTCTGTCAGCAGATGATCGCCGACATCGTGACCTCGAGTATCATTGATGGCCTTGAAGTTGTCGAGATCCAGAATCATCATTGCGCCGTACTCAAGACTGCGGTCACTGGCGATCAATGCGTGGCCCAATCGGTCTATAAGCAGCCGACGGTTAGGTAGTTTGGTCAGCGGATCAAAATAGGCCAAGGACTGGATTTTCTCCTCCGCCTGCTTGCGCTCGCCGATGTCACGGTACGAGGCGTAAAGGTGTTTTATGTCGTCAAGATGAAAACTGCTGATATTGACTTCAACATCAATCAGCGTGCCATCCTTTCGGCGTAGCTGCGTTTCCATGGTTGATGGCGTGGCCGAGGCTACCCGCTTTGGCAAGACATCCTCAGTTAGAACATCGGGTGGCCAGCCCACGACACACTCGTTTAACCTCATTTCGAACAACTCATTGCGAGCGTACCCCAGCATTTCACACAAGCGATCGTTAATTTCAACAATCCGGCTTTCAATTGTGTTCACAATTTGAATGCCGTCGCTGGCGCACTGCAAGTAAATTCGATTTCGGGTGTTCTCGCGTACTATCCGGTTCAGTAATCGAAGCAATAATCTGACGGAGAGCAGAGACAACAACAGGATAACGAAAACGACTGCGCACGTTTTGTAAACTTCAAACGACCAGCCGAGCAGGTAGTCTTCGCGGGCCATCCCCGCGTTGACGATCATTGCCGCATTTTCGATGCGATGGAAAGAATAGATGCGCTCGAAACCATCTGCCGCCGCAGTTTTGTAGGTGGCCGCATGAACGCCGGATCCTATCAGCAGGCGACCTTCCTGAGAAACCAGGCTATTGCCAATGCGGCCTGCGGGTTGATTGGGAATAGGAGGGAAGCGGGTAATCAGACCAAGATCGGCATTTCGAAGGTAGATAGTACCGTTGGGACCAAGATCAAACCCCGATAGGAGCAAAGCGAGATTATCGACGATGACCGATGCTGCAATGACCCCGGCAAAGCTGCCGTCCTTGTTATTGTAGCGCCTCGTGAACTCGATAACGTTCAGATTGGTGAAATGATCTAATAGTGGCTTCGCAATCTGAAGTGAACCATTGGCGTGGTCGCGGTGGTAGGAAAAATAATCGCGCTCAGCCCACTTTGCGTGATTCTCTTTCCCTGATACATCGCCCAGTATGACTAAGCCTTCAGCATTGACTACGCGAAGAGCTTCGACCTCAGGCAAGCGCAGTTCATGCAGTGCCAGAAAAGCACCCATGGCCTTTTCATCGATCCCCTTATCTGCCACCTGACGTTCGAGTTCGTCAACTACCGTTCGCAAGGCCAGATCAATTTTCTCGATGTTATTGGAGACGTGTCTCTCGGCTGCGTAAGCCACATTCTGGGTCAGTATTTCGGCACGACTTTCGTACTGCTGTCGGCTTCGGTACAACGAATAGCTTGCAAGTGCCAAAACCACGATATTGGTACACACCAGGCTCCAGATTAAAAGCGCCCGCAGTCGGCTGGTTTGCGTCATGTAGTACCTCCGGCAATACTACCCGACGGGGTAGCTAGCGACACGGTGTTGCAGGCCATAGATAATGTTCTGCTATGAGTATTTCGGTGACGGCAAGGATACTGCATAACGCGGTCTTCCTGAAGAGTCCAACAGTGCCTGCATGCGAATGCAGGCATTATCCCATCCGGACTACAGAGTTACAGGCTGGGCCTGTGGAGAATCGCAACGGTGTGCGCCAGACCGGGAACAATTCACTCTGCACTTGTTGGCTCATCGGCAAGCACCGCAGATGCTGCCGCGGCCGTGTAACGCAAATGACATCAAAATCGGCTAACTTTCATACTTCCGCTGTCCCATCGTCGCCGATCACCTATCTACGGTTCCAGCATGTGCTCATACTCCTCTTTCACGCAAGGTGTCGCTCGATACCTATTTGTGGCTATCTTCGTGCTGGCGCCGCTGATGATGGCCCACGCCGGCGAAATCAGCCAGGAAGACCTCGACGAGAGCCTGATTGCAGCGGCCGGCCGTGGCGACATGACCACTTTCAATATCGCCGTCGGCCTCGGCGCCAATCTCAACGCCACAGACCGACGCGGCAACAACGTTGTACTTGCGGCAACGCAGGGAAACCGTACGCAACTCCTTCGCACTTTGCTGGACAAGGGAATCTATCCCAATGCACTTGGCAGTTCCGGTTTCACTCCGCTGACATTTGCGGCGAAGGAAGGATCGACGCCCAACGTTGGGCTTCTGCTTAAGGCGGGGGCCGACCCGAATCAGCGCGACGCTCTTGGCGAAACGCCGCTGCATCTGGCTACGCAATTCGGTCATCAGAAAATCATTGCGCAGTTGGCGGCTGCCGGGGCTCGCATCGATGCAACAAACGCTGCCGGTGAACCCCCCCTGATTACCGCCATCCATTACAACCAGGCCAATGCATTCGATGGATTGCTATCACTGGGCGCCGATCCGAATGTCAGCGACAAGAACCACCAAAGCGCACTGTTCTTGGCGCTACTCGAAGAGCGAGAGCAAATGGCGCTGCTTCTCGTCGAAAAGGGCGCCCAATTTGATCGTCGTCCGCGCCAATATACACCGCTGCAGATGGCTCGCTTCATGGGCTACGCGAGCGTCGTTGGCGCCCTGGAAAGGCGTGGCGCACGCGAGTAGCACGTGCGTACCGGCGCCCTGACGCCTGAAACGATTGCTCCGCATTCGGGGTTTCTCGCCCTATTGAATCACCGCAGAAAATGACTTGGCGAAATAGGATTGTCAAGTGCGCAGAGAACTATCAGTAATTGTCTGAGCGGCGATGGAGTAATGATGTCTTGGCTCTATCGACAAACTGGAATTCGGTATACAGACGATATGACTTAGAAATATCAGTCAACTCGCAGACCGATGCCATTGATTGCCCTGGCGATGTCGGCATCGAACTGCATCTGGCTGATGCCTGAACGTGGCCAATTGGGAGATTAGCCGCATGTTTAAATTGTCAATAGATCCCTTCACCCCCTGACTGCGCGCTCGGTCGAGGCTAACCAAAATCAGGACCGCTGGTCCAGAATGGCAATTTCAAACGTAGTGTGTTGCGGCCGATTCTCTTCAAACCGTGCAATTCGTGAATATAATGTAGACATCTGGCATGTAACGCCATTACCAGTAACATTATCCAAGGCATAAGCGCTTAATCGGTATGACTACTGGCGGATCATCCACGGTCCACGATCAGAGCGCTTTACCAATTGCAGTATTGCCCACGATTCAAGCGGCCATGATTTACGAGTCATCTTGAATATGGAGCAGTGACGATGGCTGTGATAGACGGGTTGATCACCGTCTTGGTGCAAATTTCAACGTACTGTCGCGAATCTCAAACCGTGAACTATTGAACCCAGAGATACTGTCATTGAAGCTGATGGATCAATGAACCCACTTACCCTCAAATCCCGGCAACGGGTTAATGTCCGCGCCTTCCTGTTCGGAGACCGGCTTGACCTCAAAACTTTCAAGATTACTGATTGCCTGGGTACCACACCCCTGACCGTCGAAGTGGATGCTGACGGAGGCGTGGCTGTTCTGTTTCGTTATGGTGTGGTTGTTTTTTTCGGGGTCAATGCTCAGGAAGAAGCGCGTTTTGTCGAGTCGCTAAAATCGCTGATAAGCAATGCCTACGCCAGCCCGGAAATCGAGGAGCTCGAAATCCACTGTGGACAATCCAGTCTGGGTGTGCAAAGCGGTGCAGTGTCGCTAGACGAAGTTTCTCTGGAGAAGGTACAGGTCATAGCAGATGCACTCAGTAAAAATCTTGTGCTGTCGCTCTATGAGAAAAAAGTCGCGAGTGAATTCGACGGGATCGAGCCGCTAGCCCAGGAACTGGCGACCTTTGGCAAGGTGAGCGCGGATGCGAAAACCGTGTTGTCAAAAATCGGCAATATGTTACTGATCGAGCACCGCATGGTGGGTCGAGCAGAAATCGGTGACAAGCCTGAAGTCCTTTGGGAATTCCCTCACCTCGAAGTTCTTTATGCCAGTCTTGAAGATGAATTCGAGCTTAAAGAACGTCAGGCAGCGCTCGACCGTAAGCTCAACCTGATTTCAGATACCGCGCAAACCCTGGCGGACATTCTGGACAACAAACAGCTTCACAAGCTGGAGTGGTATGTCATCGTGCTGATACTTTTTGAAATTGTGCTCAGCCTCTTTGAACTGGCGCGCAGGCATTTGTTCTGATCATCGAGAGAAGGAGCCGCTGGCATGGCGATTTCAGTGACTGCGTGCCCGCATATCGGCCGGATGTGCCAATAATATTTCTTGCAAGAGTGTGCGCTTCCAGCGTCCTGCTGGCGTTTATATTTATATGGTTTATACTGTATAAACTTTACATGTCAAGGAGTGCGTGTCATGAGTAATTCCCCGTCCAATACCCCCGAACACGATGTGGCAGAACCGGAAGCCTCAGCGAATGTAAACGCAAAAACCTCAGTGGCCGTAAAGACGGCCAAGCTTCCTGCAAAGGCAAAGGCAAAGGCAAAGGCAAAGGCAAAGGCAAAGGAAAGCAAGCCAGCTGCAGGGGTGGTAAAACCGTCCGCCAGTAAAACACCGGCCAATACCAAGCAGCAAGTCAAGCCGGTATCCAAGGTCAAACCCGAAGCTTCCAGGGCTGTAAAGATCAAAGGGCAAGCGGCCAAGTCGCCTGCGCCAGAAAAACCAGAAGCAAGCAAGACTGAGGTAAAAAGGGTGAGTTTCAGCAGAGCACTTGCCAAAGCCAAAACGAGCACCGAGGTCAAGGAAATCAAGGAGAAAAAACACTCAGGCAAAAAGCCGAAACTGGTTCGCGACAGTTTTACTTTCCCGGAACCGGATTACGCCCGGATTGGTATCCTTAAGCAACGTGCACTGAAGGTCGGCTACGAGGTCAAGAAGAGTGAATTGCTTCGTGCTGGCCTGGTTGCTCTCTCTGCATTGTCTGATGCGGCACTGAAAAAAGTTGTTGAAAGCGTTGACAAGTTAAAAACTGGACGTCCCGCCAAATAGCAGCAGGAATCAGCTTCCTGTCTGCACCGAGCAGTAACGGACTGGGCAGGAAGTGTGGTTTTATTGAACACGGGCGATCGGATAAAGCGCGGCCAGATTGTTTATTCATGGCGTTGTGCGCAGTATTTCCCGGAAGAGCTTGTAATTATCGTCGCTGATCGGCGAAAAGCGGACAGCCTTGAGCTTATTCAGCACCGAGGGATAGTTCTCGCCGTTGTTTTCGAAAAAGACCTTCCGGATCTTTTCCTTGATCGGTGCGCACAAGCGGTTGCGATAGACAAAAGGGTCCAGAGGGATCGGTTCCGATTGCCACAGAACCCGATAATTGTCCTTGCTTTCTTTTCCGGCATCGATCAGGCCCGATAAATGGCCGGTGGAGACGAACGCTGCGTCGACCTGTCCGCTGGCGACAGCGGCAATCGATTTGTCGTGGCTGCCGGTAAAAACGACCTGGCCAAAATATTTCTCGAACGGTGCCTTGATTACTGGCGAATACATATACCTGGGCAATACGGCCCCTGAAGTGCTCGCCGGATCGACCAATGCCAGCTTTGCCCCTTTCAGGGAGTCATTGTCACGAAATCTCGAATTGCTGCGTACCACCAGGAGCGAACGGTAGTACGCACCTTCTTCCTGAAATGCGTTGGCTTTCTTCGAGTAGCTGGCAAAGGCCTGAACATCGTGGTCGCTGTTTTTTGCCGAGGCAAAGCTCGCCGGCCCCATGAATGCAAGATCGATACTCCTGGCCAGAAGCCCTTCCACGACGAAGCCGTACGAGGATGGATAAATCACCTCGACCGGCTTGCCCAACTCGCGTTCCAGCGCTTCAAACAGGGGGCGGAACGTTGCCGCATCCTTCCTGGCGTCGCCTTGGGGAACCAGCGAAAAGCGCAGGCGCGGTGGATTGTCGCAATCGGCAGCAGATACGGAGATGGAGGCCAGGCTTAGGCACAGCATCGCGGTAACTCGCGCAAAACAGATCAATTTCACTTTGAGAATCTCCCTTCATGCAAGACCGGTTCGATCGCGGCGGCGTCAACCGGACGCTGGAAGTAGTAGCCCTGTATCTGATCGCAGCCGATTGTCTTCAGGTGCACCAGTTGGTCTCTGGTTTCCACGCCTTCGGCAACGACCAGCAGGTCGAGGTTATGCGCCAGTGTAGTGATCGAAGAAACGATCATCGCGTCGCTGGTGTGATTATGTATTTCACGGATGAAGAGACGGTCAATCTTGATCGCATGCAGGGGCAACATCTTCAGATAGCCCAGGCTGGCAAAGCCGGTTCCGTAATCGTCCATTGATGCTTTTACACCGTGCGCTACCAGTTCTGTCAGTATCCCGGCGACCCTTTCCGGATCTTCAACCAGGCAACTTTCGGTGATTTCGATCTCGAACAGGTGAGCCGGTATGTCATGGTGCTGCAGGGCGTCACGAATCTCCGTTATGAGGCTGTCGTCCTTGAATTGCTTCGTTGAAACATTAACGGCCACCGGCACCAGCGGTACGCCACGACTACGCCAATCAGCCAACTGTGCGCAGACGGCTTTGATAACCCACAATCCAAGAGGGGCGATCAGATCGTTTTCCTCTGCCAGTGGGATGAAGTCATTCGGAAAGATCAATCCCAGTTCGGGATGTTGCCAGCGCACCAGCGCCTCCAGGCCGGTCAAGGCAAAATCGCTGGTTGCCACCCGCGGTTGATAGTGCAAGACCAATTCCCCATCACGAATGGCTTGACGCAATCCTTGCAGCAATTCGCTCTGGCGTAGCGCCTGGCGGTTCAGTTCCATGTCGTGAAAGCGATAGGTACCGCGACCTGCCGCTTTTGCCGTGTACATTGCGGCATCCGCATGTTTCAGTAACATGTCGATGTCTTCGCCGTCCCGGGGATAAAGCGCAACGCCGATACTGGAACTGATTTCAACGTCGTGGCCATCGAGGTCAATGAACGGTTCGTTGACGACAGTGACGATCTTCTCGGCAATTTTTTCCACGTCCTCGATGGTTTCGACATCGTTGATCAGAATGATGAACTCGTCTCCACCAACACGGGCGGCCACGTCGGACTCTCGCAGGCAGACACGAAAACGCTGTGCGACTTCCATTAGCAACAGATCGCCGACACGATGGCCCAGCGTGTCGTTTATCGATTTGAAACGATCAAGATCGATGAACAAAACGGCGTGATAGCGCCGGCTTCTGCGCGCCCGCGAGAGATGACTGGCGGCCATCTCGGCAAACAGGATACGGTTGGGCAAACCGGTCAGATGATCATGCGAGGCCAATTGAAAGGCACGCTTCGACTCTCCCTTGAGTCGCTCGATCAGTACCAGGTTGTCTTTCTCGGAATTGCTCAGCGCCAGATGAATGGCGCGTTGGCGGCGCGCCAGAACGACAAGACTGAGGGTGCCGACAAGTACCAGCAGAGAAAACAGGATCGCCGCCCATTTATAGTTTCCTTGTTGCTGCTTCAATACGGCCTGCAGATCGTTGTAATCCTGGCTGACCAGGACGGTCAGCGGAAATGTATCCAGCCTGAAGTAAACGACGACTGATTTCGATTGCTCACCGTTGCGCGAGACCAGGCCTGAACCGCTTTGTCCGTTATTAATGAAAGCCAGATAATCGGTATTCGTGTAGTCTCGTCCTGCGGACAGGGTTAAGCCATTCGATTCAACCAGTTGATAACCATCGTCGCTGATGAGTTCAATCCGCCCCCCTGGTCCCAGATGAACATCCTGAAAAAGCCGGAGGAAATATCCGAGATCAAGGATGGCCACGAGCACCCCCCAATCCCCTTCGCCGTGAGGGATCCCCTGCAAAACAGGGATACGCCAGGCGTCTCCGGTCGATTGCGGACGTCCAACAATAATCCTGCCGGGTGGTGGAGAGCGACTGAACCCCTGTGTGATTGTTCCGGCAAATGCAGCCAGACCAGGTTCGACCTTTTGTCGAGCAGAAGAATGGAGAAGTCGCCCTGCACTGTCGAATACGGCAAGCCTCAAAAAAGTGCGATCACCGTTCAGCGTGGGGTTGAGGTGCATGGACATTGACCGTTCGCCGTTGATCAACGCGGTTGCCAGATCGGCATAGATGGCCGATTTGCCGAAGATCTGTTCGAGATTTGCCCTGATGACCGTGGCGATATTGACGTTGTCGCTGATGGCGTTTTGAACGGCCAGGGATTCTTCACGCTCGATGCGGGAATAGGTCAGATGCCAGGTGAACAGCAGAAACAGACCGACCAGCAGGAGTGGTCCCCGGACCAGACCGGACCATCCGCCCCCCACTTTCTGCACCCAATAGCCAAGGCGTTGCGAAAGTGTTATTGGCAGAATGGTCATCAGTAAGATCCTTGGTGCGTCACTTTTCGTTGCACAGTCGCTCGTAATAAACCGATCCAGTTTATTTCAAGTTTATTGCAAATTGATGACCATTGAGCCTTGTTGATAACATCGACTTGATGCCTGCAAATGTCTTTTGCCGACAATACAAAGCCTGATTCATCGGCCATGGTGTTGTAATAATTCTGCAACACACAAAAGCTAATATTATTCTGGTTAAAATTAGTTGATTAGTTGACTTGTATCTGGTTTGCCATCCAGCAGAATGCCAACTTGGCCAAGAGTTCCAACGATTCTGCGCAACGCAGAGGTTTATGATGGGGACAAACTTGAATACTGTGCTGGATGAATATCGTGTATTTGAGACAGCACATTTCATCTACGGTGAGCCGCGTTGGTTGAGGCTGGGCAGACGTGGTCTTTTTTTGTTGTCTGGATGCGGGCTGGCTTATTTCATGACTTCAGCGGCAACGATGCCTTTTGTCGTAACCCTGCTGCTATGGATCGTATCGGGTCTGGCGATTGTAGTTGCCGTGCGCACTCCGCCCGCTTCGATCCATTTTGCCAGTGATGCGCAAGGTGTATATTTCCCGTCAGAGAAAAAGTTGAGGATAGCTGGACCGGTCATGGCGCAGAAATGGCTGTTCGTTCCCTGGTCGAACATCTCCAGTATTGGCGTGCAATTGTTGCTTGATGAATGGGGAAACACAAAGTGCGTCACTTTTGGACTGCGCGCAAGCGAGGATGAACAACGGGTGTTTTTCTCAAGGACGGCCAGGCCGGGTTTTCACGAAGGGTTGCCTATTGGCAATCGTGGTTCGATTCTTGTTGGCTATCCAAGTACATTCAGATCGCCTTATAAGGCTTTAGCCGTACTACGCAACTTGCAACGCCAGCAGACCGACAACAGGCTTAACCCCGAAGATGTGACACTACGGACCGAGCATTGAACTTCTGATGCGCTTAAGCTAATTTAGACAAGCGATCGGATTGAAGGAAAATTAGTGACGGATTGTCTCTTTTTCGTAATTTAGAGGATGGATTACCATGAAATTGAAAACACCTGCAGATGAGTATCTCGAAAAAGCAAGTCATTTGAGCGATGAAGAAGCGGAACGTTTATTGGCGAGAATGCGTGGAAAGTTTTCCCGCAGGGTAGAAGACAAAAAACTGTCCAGGACAGAAGCCTTGGCATTACAGCTCAAGTTTGAAGATGAGGAGCTAACGGAATGGCGCAAGAAGATGGCAGAGATCAGAGCTAATGAAAAGAGCTAGGATTCCTAGCTTATGCCTATGTTGTAAGGCCATATTGGCATCGTAGAGGCCTTCCAGGTTCAAGAATCCCAAGATTCAGTTGAATTGAACGACAGAACAGTCTGTCCAGCAACAGTATTCTCAGTTGTTGATGTCACTGAATCGCATCCAGCGATCCAAACGGTGCAACATCAAACCGAGCATTCGGCGTACAGTGCCCCCTGCAGAATATCGAGTGCCTGCCACAGATCGGCTTCGTCGATATTCAGAGGCGGCGCGAGAACCAGCACCTTGCCTTGTCCGACCTTGAACGAGAGCCCGGCCGTCAGGCAGCGGTAGAGCACGGCTTCGGCCAGGTCGTTAGCACTTCGCGCGGCGTGATCCTGCAATTCGATCGCCAGCAGCAGACCCGCACCGCGCACCTCGGCAACAGC
>JAIFKU010000159.1 GCA_020049495.1 Accumulibacter sp. | reverse complement strand
CAAGTGAGAATAAGAAAAGCAATCGCATTGAAGTCGAACGCAATGATAATTCAATATCAACAGAAGAAAACTATAAGACCCTCCTCTCAAAAGCGGGAAAAAATTTCTGTTGATGGGCATCGATGAAGTCGATCCTGCCTAAGGGTATATACCTAAATCGTCAGGAAAATTCGCAGGTTTTTCGTGGCATATTATTGGTCATGACAGCCGTTGCTGTTTTCTCCCTCCTGGAATCCCTGTCCAAATACCTGACCCGTTTCTACCCGATTTATCTCATCGTCTGGGCACGCTTCACGTTTCATCTCTTGCTGGTTGTTGTCGTACTCGGACCGCGTTATGGTCTTGCGCTAGTACGAACCGCCCGGCCCGGCACACAGATCTTGCGCGGCTTGTTGTTGGCCATTGCCTCGGTATTATTCGTCAGCGCATTGAAACTCATGCCGCTCGCGGAAACGTCAGCCATCTCTTTTCTGGCTCCGCTGCTAGTCACCGTGATGTCGGTTCTGTTTCTCAAGGAGAAGGTCGAACTGGCACGCTGGATTGCCGTCCTGTGCGGATTCATCGGCGTCCTCGCCATCATTCGTCCGGGTAGCAGCGTATTTACCTGGGCGGTGTTGCTGCCGATGGGAAACGCAACGGCCTACGCCGCGTACCAGATTCTCACGCGCCGTCTGGCTGGGCTGGAAAGCCCCTATACCTCAATCTTCTATTCCGGACTGATCGGCACCCTGCTGCTTTCGGCCATCCTGCCCTATTTCTGGGTGCCGCCACAAAATGCCTTGCATGTCGCTTTGCTTGTCATTCTCGGCATGGTGGGCGGACTGGGCCATCTGATCCTGATCAAGGCTTTCGAATATGCACCGGCGTCACAGCTTGCACCTTTCAGCTACTCACAACTGATCTGGGTTACGGTCATTGGTTATCTGACATTCGGGGATTTCCCGGACACCTGGTCGCTGGTCGGGATCGCCATTCTCATGGCCAGCGGGATCTACACCGCGACTCACCAACGCAAGTCAGACCGGCTGCTGAATAGCGAACAGACGAACTTGCCGCCAAGCGCCTAGCCGGGCAGCAAGGCTTCCAACGAAACTGATTTCCGATACACCATCCCTTGGAATGTAGCCAGCAAATCGCCTGTCTCGTGACGAAAGGCGAAGAGCGTTTTCAGGGTAACAGACACGGATTTCAGGATAGATCAGACGAATCTGACGGAAAAACAGGCGGAAATTTACGGTTGACGATAGGCGGAAGGTGCGGAGATACTTCGGGGAAGGTGGTTGGATTTCATATCACTCAAAAAAATTTTGTTAATGCGCAGCCACTTTCTCTCTATCCCCAGCGAATCATCACCCTGTTCGAGGAGAAACTCGCTGTGACACGCCTCGAATTGGAAAATGCTTCTGCCTGGATCATTGTAGAAAAATGATCGCATCCAGAGTCTTTTACACCATAGGAGAACCACATGAAGATCACTAAACTAGAAACTTGTTTCATCAAACCGCGTTGGGTGTTTCTGAAAGTGTACACTGACGAAGGTATCGTAGGCTTGGGCGAGCCAGGGCTGGAAGGACGTTCTCAGACGGTTGCCGCCGCCGTTCAGGAGATTGGGCGCTACCTGATTGGCCAAGATCCTCTCCGGATTGAGCACCACTGGCAAGCCATTTATCGGGGACAGTTCTACCGCGGTGGGCCTATCCTGTGCAGTGCGCTGTCGGGTATCGAACAAGCCCTGTGGGACATTTTGGGAAAGTGGCTAGGCCAGCCTGTTTACCGTTTGCTCGGCGGGGCGGTGCGCGACAAAATTCGCATGTACGGCTGGTTGAATGGGGAAAATTATGGCGATTACCTCGCAAGTGCCATGGTCAGCGCCCAGTCTGGGTTTACCGCATTCAAGATCGGACTGGAGGGTGCCTATAAATTGGTTGACACGCCTGCCAAGGTTGAGGAAGCGGTTCGCAGGTTCGCCGAGTTGCGTGAGGCAATCGGGTTGAACGTCGACCTCGGGATCGACTTTCATGCGCGTGTAAGCCCGGCAATGGCCGTCCGTCTTGCAAGGGCGCTGGAACCCTACCAGCCCATGTTCATCGAAGAACCTGTGCCGCCAGAGAATATTGACGCGCTGGCAACCGTAGCGCGGAGCACAAGCATTCCTATCGCTACCGGGGAGCGGTTGTTCACGAAATGGGGCTTTCGGGAAGTTCTGGAGAAACAGGCCGCCACCATTCTTCAACCCGATCTGTCGCATGCGGGTGGCATTTTAGAATGTAAAAAAATCGCTGCTATGGCTGAGTGTTACTATGCGGCCATCGCACCCCATTGTCCACTGGGGCCCATTGCCCTGGCAGCATGCCTGCAGTTGGATGCCTGCATACCAAACTTTCTTGCCCAAGAACATATGACCCTGGGCGATGGTTATCTCAAGGAGCCATTCAAGGTCATAGATGGTTACATTGCACTACCCACGAAACCGGGTCTGGGGATTGAGCTGGATGAAGAGGCATTAGCCGATAAGTACTATGACGGTTCTTGGGAGACGCCGCGTCTGTGGCATGAGGACGGTTCAGTCGCCGATTGGTAATCACGGATTTCAGAATCACGCTAGCATCTCATCTTGTAACAATGAGTCATAGATCGTAACTACTCAGATACATGGCATGCCTCGTGCTAATGACGAGGTATGGATGAACTCCCAACCTTGAAAAGCTAAGCACTGACGAGAAGAGCCAGTTGATCCGTGAGCCGTGGCCACTGCGTGCGCTGGTGCTGTATCTGGCGGCGCAAGTGACAGCGATGCAGTTGAAGGTCACGGAACTGGAAACGCGGCTGGCGATCAACAATCTGTAGCCTATATTTCTGACTGCTGAGTCAGACTGTTATTCAATAGCAATCCTTCAACGCGATGCCGGATCTGTCGCCCAGTCGCTCAGAGCATGGGCTGCTTCAAGCACCCTGCCTCGGGATCATGCACGTTGCCGTGTTCAGAACCACCATCCAGCTATCAGTGAAATGATGGCGCAATGGGTATTTGTCGAAGACGATTTACGGACTGGCCGCTTGCTTGCTCCGCTTGCATTACGGGTCGCAATGACAAGCGGCTATTTTCTGGCATACCACCCGAACCGTCTGAGGCCAGCGCGTTTGCAGGTATTTGATGACTGGCTACTCAAGGAAGCTGCTGATGTTGAGAGCAGATTTCCTTACCCTGATATCCATACATTGGAATCACTCGGAACGCGGATAAACCTATGCCATCCGTTTCCTGAAGTACACTTTGAGCAGTTCCATGGCAAGCGGAGAAGCGAAGAAGAACGGCAGCATGAGCAGCCAGTCGTCCACGCCCAGCGGCACGGTATCGAAAAATGGTCTGAGAAACGGTATATAGACCACCATCAGAACCAGCAGGAAGGACACGCTAACGGCCCAGACCATCCAGCGGTTGGAAAACACACCGAGGGAAAACACGCTGTGATACTCGGATCGGGCGGTAAATGCGCGGATCAACTCTGAGCTGCAAAGGGTAACGAAAGCAATGGTCTGGGCGGCCATCAACTGATCAGGATGGCGCTGCAGAGCTAGATAGAATACGGAAAGAATGGCCACTGCGTCGACCACGCCAACAACACCAATTCCGATCGCCATATCTCTGTTGATAACAGATTCCTTCGGCGATCTCGGCGGGTGATTCATGATGTCGGGATCACCATTCTCCAGTCCGAGTGCGAGGGCTGGCGCACCATCACTGACCAGGTTCAGCCACAGCAATTGAACCGGCCGCAAGGGGATGGGCAGGCCCACCAGCATGGCAGAAAATATGATGAGGATTTCTCCGACATTGCAGGCAAGCAGGAAGTAGACGAACTTGCGGATGTTGGAATAAATGATCCGCCCCTGTTCGATAGCGGCGACGATGCTGGCGAAATTATCGTCGGTGAGTACCATATCTGCCGTCTGCTTGGCCACATCCGTGCCGGTAACACCCATGGCGATGCCGATATTCGCCCGTTTCAGAGCCGGGGCATCGTTGACGCCGTCACCGGTCATCGCCACGACGTGGCCGCACGCCTTCAGGGCATCGACAATCCTTGTCTTGTGCTGCGGTGAAACCCGACAGCACACGTCGAGTCTGTCGACCTGGGTCGCCAACTCCCCATCGCTGAGTTTTTCGATTTCCGGGCCCGTCAGTACCAGTCCGTCCGGAGTCAGCAAGCCGATGTCCCGCGCAATGGCCTCGGCCGTGTCCTTGTAATCACCGGTCACCATGACGCACTTGAGTCCGGCACCACGGGCCACCTTCAAGGCTTCGACCACCTCGGGACGCGGCGGGTCGATCATGCCGAGCAAGCCGATGAAGACGAGATTCTCTTCGACGCTATCCGGGCTTACGCTGTCCGGTATTTCCTGCAACGGGCGACAGGCTACGGCGAGCACGCGCAGCGCGTTGCTGGCCATGTCATGGTTCTGCCTGAGTATCTCCTCGCGCATGTTCTGCGTCAGGCCAACGGCCTTGCCGGATTGCAGCTTTTCAGCGCAGAGTTCAAGGATGACATCGGGCGCGCCTTTGACGAAGGCAATGAAGGGTGGAGAACCAATATCGGAGAAGAGCTTCTTAATATTGGCCGCGTCCACTCGGTGAATTGTGGCCATGCGCTTTCTGTCGGAATCGAAGGGGATTTCCTGCAGGCGCGGTAATGATTGTTCCAGTTCGGCACGTTGATACCCACCCTTCGCGGCGGCAACGATCAAGGCTCCTTCAGTGGGATCGCCAATAATTCGCCACGAGCCGTTCCCCGCTTCGTCGCATTTCTCTTCCAGCTTGGCGTCGTTACAGACCAGTGCGCCCTGGAGCAACAGGGCCACGTCGGGATCGGTGTGCGGCGTAAAGGATTCTGTTCCCAGAAAGAACTGTCCGTTCGGGTCATACCCTTCTCCGGCAATACGCAAGCGCTTGCCGCCGGCCCATGCCTGGACAACGGTCATTTCGTTCTGCGTCAGGGTTCCTGTCTTGTCCGAACAGATCACGGTAGCGCAGCCGAGCGTTTCGACGGCAGGGAGTTTGCGGATCAGCGCATGGTGCTTGATCATCCGCTGCATTCCGAGGGCCAGACAGATGGTCACGATGGCCGGGAGGCCTTCGGGGACGGCAGCAATGGCAAGGCTCACCGCCATCATGAACAAATGGATGATGTCCTTCTTCTCGGTTTCAAGATAATTCATGAAACCGCCATTCAGAGCCGCCGTAAGATGGGTATCCCGGAACAGACCATAAATGAATACCAGAGCACAGATGGCCAGACAGGCCGTTCCGAGAACCTTCCCCAGATGCTCGAGTTTCTTCTGCAGCGGCGTATCCTCGGTTTCGAACGACTGGATCATCTCGGCGATGAGACCGATCTGCGTATTCATGCCTGTGCCCGTGACCAGACCTCTACCGCGACCGTAGGTAATCAGCGTACCCATGAAGGCGGTATTTTTTCGATCTCCCAGCGGAATCTCCTTATCCAGCACGACTCCGGCATTCTTCTCAACCGGCATCGATTCGCCCGTCAGCGAAGCTTCCTCGATCTTGAGGTTGACGCTCTCGACCAGCCGCAGATCCGCAGGAACATAGTTTCCGGCTTCCAGCATGAGGATGTCACCAACGACAATCTCACGGCCAGGGATGGTCATTTGCAAACCATCGCGGATGATCTGCACACTTGGAGCAGCCATTCTTTTCAGGGCCGCGAGAGCCTGTTCTGCCTTGGATTCCTGGATAACGCCGACCACGGCATTGAGCACCACGATGAACATGATGGCGATGGAATCGACGTACTCATCGAGCGCAAAAGAAACCAGCGCTGCGACGACCAGGATGATCACGAGGTAATTATTGAACTGATCCCAGAGGAGAGCGAAAAATCCGGGTTGCGGGCGCTCGGACAGTTCGTTGAAACCGTTATTTTCAAGACGCGACTGCGCTTCCTGTCGGGTCAAACCCTGTTCAAGGTGGGTCTGAAATGCGCTGATGAGTTCTTCAATCGGTTTACCGTGAGCCTCACTGTCAGACATAGTGGTTTTCATGAATTTCCAGTGTCAGGTAACAGCAGATGGAATAGAAAATATCCTAACATGGCGACGTTACAGCACAGACGGGAAAGCCCCCGGTGTCTTACTTCACAAGCAGGACCGGAATTGTCGAGAGATGGATGGTTTTCAAAATAATCGATCCGACAAGAAGCTCCTTGAGCGCCCCTCGACCGTGCGTACCCATGACGATTTGGTCGTGGCTGTCGAAACGGCTGACATCATGCGTATAAGGCGCCTGAACATTCACCAGATGAATGTCAAGATCATCCGGATTTACGTACCGGGATCACTTGGTAATGACTTGAGCAACGCCTCGAATAGCGAAGTCCCAACCATCGACCGGGATGAGTACTCTTTTCATGCTTGCGCTCCTCTTGTTGTTAGGAAACCTTGATCACTGCAGGGAAGTCGGTAAGAAACAGATATTTCCATCCAACTCGCTAGGGAAACGCTGAAGTATTCCAAATCCGTCATTCCGGCTAAAGCGCCCCGAAGGAAGCACCCTTGGAGTGCCGGAATCCAGAAGAATCAACGAACTGGACCCCGGCTTTCGCCGGGGTGACGAATAAATCAGTCTTTTCCTATGGAGATTTCAAGCGACAGCTTTAACTCAGTTGCTGGATTCCGGCGATGACCCAGCCCTTGCTGCCGTCGACGGGTTTGCTCAGGTTCCAGACTTCGTCAAACGGTGCGGCC
>JAIFKU010000031.1 GCA_020049495.1 Accumulibacter sp. | reverse complement strand
ACCGCTGTATTGAATGGTCGTTCACTCGGCAGGATGCGGATCAAAAAATGTCGCGACATTATGTTTCTTAATTAATGTGTGTATGTACTAGAAGTCGAAGCGTATGATAAGTGTTCGCATGGTTGTGAAATGCTTCTGAACGACTTTATCAAGAGATTTAACCATGGATTCCGGCCATAGAGACTCACATGAAATTTTGACACGCGTAAATCCACGATGACCAAGATCTTTCGTTGCCCCAAGTGCGATGTGCGTTTCGATCCGCCCATGGCGGAAAATTCGGAGTGCCCGCACTGCGGCATCTGGTTTCATAAGTGGAATGCAGCACCTGTTGCTAAGGACGGGCCAGTGCCGGAAGAAACCCTACCCGAGGCCATTCCAGACGCAACGGCTGACCCGGCAAGTTACTTCGGTCGGGTCGCGGCGCTGCTCTTTGTCGCCATCTGGGGCGTGCGCTTGGTGGCGATGGATTATCGTGATGCCGAGATCAATAGTTCGTTCATGCACAACATCGTGTTGCCGATTCATGAGGCCGGGCATGTATTCTTCATGCCTTTTGGCGAATTCCTGACCATTCTCGGCGGCAGCTTTTTTCAAGTGGCCTTGCCCATGGGCATCGGCGCGGCCTTCCTGCTGCGCCAGCGCGACGCTTTTGGTGCGGCGATCTGCCTGTGGTGGGCCGGAGCGAGCCTGGTCGATGTGGCGCCGTACATCTGGGATTCGCTCAACCCGCAACTGATCCTGATCGGCGGGCATACCGGCGAGGACGGCCCGCACGACTGGATCTATTTGCTGGAACGACTGGGCGCGCTCGGGCACGCCCATGCCTTGGGCAGAGCGGTACATCATCTCGGAACGCTAACGATGATCGCCGGCGTGGCCTGGGGCGTGCACTGGTTGTGGCGGCGAAGACCGACTCGCGGCAAGTGAACATTCCCGATCGGAAGCGGGACAGGGGGGGGGAAAGCCAGCGTGACCAAACGACTGGCTTTCCGAAGGGCGCACTGTTGCGTGCGAATCAGGCGATCATTTCTCCAGTTCTGCGGCCACGATCCGCGCGCACAGCGCGAGGGAAATTGCACCGGCATCCGGATGCCCGAGGCTGCGTGCCGTGTGCGAACGGGCGCGGCCTATCTTCGGCGCGAGTTGTGCCGTCGCGTCGGCCGCCGCCGTTGCCGCGCGTGCGGCCTCGTTCCAGGCGGCTGCCAATGGCTGGCCTTTGCCCACGGTAGTGTTCAAGACGCTGACGAAGGGGTCGAATGAATCGACCAGTGTTTTGTCGCCGACCTTGGCGCGGCCCAGGCGCATAACCGCGTCGAGCCCAGCGCGTGCGCCTCTGGCAACGGCATCCGGCGTAATTTCTGCTTCGTCGCTCAGCGCGCTGCTCCAGGTACGCAGGGCGAGGCCCCACAAGGCGCCAGAAGTACCTCCCGCGCGATCGGCCCAGGCATCGCCGGCCATGGCCAGCACGCTGGCCGCACCGGCGCCGGCGGCAACCGCTTTGGCGGCCGCTTCGGCCGCAGCCGCCGAGCCACGGGTCATGCCCATGCCGTGATCGCCGTCACCGGCTAGGGCATCGATATTGCCGAGTTCTTCCTCGGCGCCGCGCAAGGCTTTGGCAATATTTTCGATTAGACCGGCAATGCATTTGCCGTTGGCGCGCGACGCCGCTGACGCAACGCCAAACACGGCAGGCCCTTCCTGTTCTTCGGAAAGCGCTGGCGCCGGTTCGGTCGCAATGATTTCGCCACGGCGCAACACCGGCGTATCGGCCGGGGCGCACCAGAATTTTTCGAGTTCCTCATCCAGCCAGGTCAGGGTCAGCGAGCAGCCGGCCATGTCAAGGCTGGTGACAAACTCGCCGACTTCGGGTTGCACCAGCGTCAGCCCCGCCTTCTTCAGCGCGGCTTCAACACTGACCCAGAGTACGAAAAGTTCCTCATACTTGGTGCAGCCGAGTCCGTTCAGCACAACGGCCACACGACCACTCGCTGTTGCCGGTTTCTCGGAAAGCAGACGGTCGACGAGCAATGCCGCCAGCCTCGTTGCAGAAAGAATGTCGTCCTCGCTGATACCCGGTTCGCCATGGATGCCCAAACCAATACCCATGCGCTGGGCAGGTACCGTAAATAGGGGCTGTGTGGCGCCGGGCAGCGTACAGCCGGTAAAAGCGACGCCAAAGGTGATGGTGCTGGCGTTGGCGCTGATGGCCACGCGTTCAACATCGTCAAGACCTAGCCCGGCCTCTGCGGCCGCCCCGGCGATCTTGAACACCACCAGATCACCGGCCACGCCGCGCCGCAGTTTTGGCTGCCCGGCCGGTCCGCTGGCCACGTCGTCGGTTACCGGCAGAATGCGCACATCGATGCCTTCGGACATCAGGCGCTCGGCAGCGAGGCCGAAGTTCATCACATCGCCGGCGTAGTTTCCGAAGCCGAGGAGGATTCCACCACCGCGATGGGCAAGGCGCGAGACGTGTGCCACGCTGTGCGCCGACGGCGACGCGAAAACGTCGCCGGCGACCGCGGCATCGGCAAAACCCGGGCCGACAAAGCCGGCAAAGGCCGGGTAGTGCCCGGAGCCACCGCCAACGACGACGGCGACCTTGCCGGCGGGCGTTGCCGTCGAACGCACCACGCCCCCGGTAACGGCCCGAACAGTGCGGGCATAGATTGAACTAAAGCCGGCCATCGCCGTTGTGGCGAAGACTTCCGGGTCGTCATGGATGCAAGTCATGGTAGGTCCTCCAGTTAGCGGTTTCCAGGATGGGTTTGTTCATCGCATGCGCTCAAGTTGTCGCTGCTGTCGTGCGCGCGAGTTTTTTTGCGGCCGCCTTGACGACCAGTTCGATGATTCTGGCAAAGCCCTCGGGCGTCCACGCCGCGCGCCCGACGAACAAGCCATCCACATCGTCAAGGCCGATGATGTCGTGGCCATTTTCAGGGGTCACCGACCCGCCGTAGATGATCCGGGTATGCTCGGCGACGTCACGGCCACGATGCTGGCGCAGGATATTGCGCAAGGCCTTGTGCCGGGCGGCCACGTAATCGGGGGACGCAGCCTCGGCGGCACCGATCGCCCAGCGCGGTTCATACGCGAGTATGGTATCGGGCACGCGATTGTCCGGTTGTCCGGCAAGCGAAGTGAGCACCTGCTCAGCCAGAACCTCATCAGATCGTCCTGCGGCTTTTTCCTGAGCCGTCTCACCCAGGCAGATGACCGGCGTCAGTCCTGCGCTCATCGCCCTGTCCACCTTGCGCCTGATGAGTTCATAGGTTTCACCGAAATGTTGCAAACGCTCCGAATGCGCGAGTTCAACGTAACGACAGCCCGCTTCGACCAGCATCGGCGCGGAAATTTCGCCCGTCCAGCCGCCGCTATCCTCCCAGTGCATGTTCTGTCCGCCAATGGCCACCGGTGTATTTCCGAATGCTCCGGCAGCCGCCGGGAGCGAGGTAAATGGCGGCAGGACGAAAATGTCGATGGCCGACACATCGAGTTGCGCTACCCTGGATTTAAGAAACCCGGCATAACGAACCGTTTCGGCTGAGCCGATATTCATTTTCCAGCCGGTGGCGGCGACAAGTTTTCTCATGGCGAATTCTGCTTTTTTCGGGTCGGGAGACGTTGATCCGGTTCGCTTACTTCCGGTATTTCGTGTCCAGTGCGTCGATGGCCGCCACATTGGCGGCTGACGGCCCTGCAGGATCAAACTCGCAAGCCAGCCAAGTATTGACGATCGTCTTGGCCACTTCGGAACCGATCACGCGCGCGCCAAGGGTAATGATATGCGCATTATTGCTCTTGGCTGCACGCTCCGCAGAAAACGTGTCATGGGTCAGTGCGGCGCGGATTCCCGGCACCTTGTTGGCGCTGATGGCCATGCCTATCCCGGTTCCGCAACACAAAATGCCACGATCAAATTCCCCGGCCAGGATGGCGCTGCCGACACGATCGGCGACGTTGGCGTAATACTCGCTGGCGCCGTCAGGCGAATTGCTCAGGTTTGTCACTTCGATTCCCTTGTACGTCGACAAGTGGGCAAAAAGAACCTCGACAAGTAAAACCCCGACGCTGTCGCCGGCGATGGCAATTTTCATGCTTTTTCTACCTTTCAATGATGAGAACAATCTGTACAATGCGTCTAGTTTAATACTTTTGTATTTTATTAACAACATTTGTATTATGTGCTTTGAACGAGGGTTTGTTACCCCTGTTCATATATTGTGCGCAATCCTCGCCCCTTACAATGGCGCCAGTTCGAAAGGTTCAAGATGCTCAATGATGAATCGACCAACCCGGGTGGCGAACAGTTGCGGGCACGTATCGCCTGGTTTTACTACGTCGCGGGCTTGACTCAACAGGAGATCTCCGATCGGCTCGGCATCGCCCGGGCGCGCGTCAACAAGATTGCCGGACAGTTGCGGGCCGATGGTTCGGTGGTTGTCGATATCCGTCTGCCTCTGCTCAGTTGCATCAAACTGGAGGAGCAGCTCAAACAGGTCTTTGGGCTCAAGTCGGTTGCCGTGGTTCCGTCGGCAGATGACGACGAACAACAACGACGCATGATCGGCGACGCCGCTGGCGCCCTGCTTGACGTCCTCATCCAGGACGGGCAGTGTATTTCCGTCGGCTGGGGTCGCACGCTGAGCGCCAGCATCAAGCAGATGCGCACCCGCCAGCTCAAGGATGGATCCGTGGTTTCCCTGATGGGCGGTCTGACCCGTGGATCCGAGACGAATGCGTTCGAAGTCTCGACCGAACTGGCCAAGACCCTCGGCGCTGACTGCTATTACGTGACAGCACCGATCTATTGTCCGAGCATCGAGAGCCGGGAAATTCTTCTCACCCACAGCGGCGTGAATGAAGTCATGGAACGCGCACGCCGATCCGATGTGGCCATTGTTTCCTGCGGCGATCTGACACCGCGGACAAAACTCACGACCATCTACAGTGTCCGCGAACGCCTACCTGAACTCAAGGATATCGGTGCCATCGGTGAAATCCTCGGGACTTTCCTTGATGCCCAAGGGTTTGCTGTCGACCACCCGCTCAACCAGAGCGTAATCGCCATGCCGCCGGCTGATCTGAAAGCAATTCCGAACAGCATCCTCATTTCGGGGGGACTGTACAAAGCCGAGATCATCCGGGCCATTCTGTCGGCCGGTTATGTGAACTGCCTGGTCACCGATGAAGCTGTGGCTGAGCGGCTCGTACGCCTCGCGGGTGATTGACAGCCAGGGCTCTTTCCCGCGCCCACGGCAACTTCAAGCGCTCTGCAAGCCGCATCAGATTGCGGTCTTGATGCGCTCCCAGGTTCGCGTCAGGTGTTCAATCAGTGCTGACACGAGGCGATTTCCGTCATGTGCTTCCAGCGCCTGGATCATTTCCTCGTGATCGGCCACCGCTGCCGCCCACTGCTCTTCAGTGCGATGGCCAAGAAAACGGATGCGCTTCATGCGCGCCTGCAGCATCCCATGCAACAGCATCAGCGATTCATTTCCGGAAAGGGCAATGATGGACGTATGGATCTGCTGATTGCACTTGAAGTACTGCAGCCGGTCACGCTTGGCGTAAAACATCAACATCTCTTCATGCAGGCCCCGAATCGCCTGGATTTGTTCATCCGTGCCGTTCTGACAAGCCAGTTGTCCGGCCAGTTCTTCCAGAGAACTGAGCACGGTCAGCATGTCCTTCACGTCTTTGGCGGTCAGCTTGCGCACCATGGCGCCACGACTGGGCACCAGCTCGACCAACCCCTCCATGGCCAGAACCTTGAGCGCTTCGCGCAAGGGCGTACGCGAAACGCCGAGTTGCTGGCCGACCTGGCCTTCGTGGATACGCACGCCGGAAGCCAGTTGCCCCTCAATGATCATGTCGCGGATGCGCGATACCACGACATTGTGCAGCGTCGGGCGATCAATCCGGACCACTTCGGTCTCCTGGGAGGACGAATCATGCTGGGGATCCAGGGCATTCTGATCTAGGTTCATTGCCAACAATCTGTTAAATGGGTGCAAGGAACTGAATTCTAGCGCGCCAACAACAATATCGCGCTAGAGAAGAACTATATCATATCATCTGAATGCTGAATTCAGAATACAACATGTTACATTGTTGACAAGCATAGCGCCTCGGTTGCATTATTCGGAAATACCCCGCTCAAGGAGCTCGCAGTGAGATTGGAATCATCCGCAATTGCCCCCCGTCGTCCGACCATCGCCCTGGCCATGGGCGATCCCGCCGGCATCAGCCCGGAACTTGCTGCCAGACTACTCTGTCTCGATGAGATCAGGGCGGCAGCCAACATCGTTGTTTTCGGCGATCGCCGGATTCTTGACGAAGGCGCGACGATCGCCGGCCTGGTACTCGATATCGACATTGTCGCGCCGGGCGAGACGTTTGACGCCAGCGCGCGTCCTGTCCTGATCGATCTTGGCAATCTCTCGCCATCGGCTGTCACGCGCGGCGAAGCGACGCCTGCAGGCGGCGCTTTCGCACTCGACAATTTCCGCCGGGCGCTGACCATGGCCAAGACCGGTGACGCTGATGCCGTCTGTTTCACGCCATTCAACAAGAAAGCCATGCGCTACGGTTACGCCGGCTACGACGACGAGATCCGCTTCATCTGCGACGTCATCGACTTTCACGGCCACGCGCGCGAGTTCAACGTTCTCGGTAGCGTGTGGAATGCCCGCGTCACATCACACATCCCCTTATCCGAAGTGGCGGCGGCGATCACCAGTGAGGGCATCCTCGCCGAAATGGCCTTGACCGATCGTTGCCTGCGTGACGCCGGCGTCATTAATCCGCGCATTGCGGTGGCCGCGCTCAATCCGCACGCCGGCGATGGCGGCAATTTCGGCCGCGAGGAAATCGACATCATCGCGCCTGCCGTAGAAGCCGGCAAAGCGCGCGGATTCAATGCGTTCGGGCCTTTTCCGGCCGATACCGTCTATGGCCGTGCGCTGCGCGGCGACTTTGACGCGGTGTTGACCATGTACCATGATCAAGGCCAGATCGCGATGAAGCTGGTCGGCTTCGATCGCGGCGTGACCCTGATGGGCGGCCTGCCCTTCCCAGTGTGCACACCGGCTCATGGCACGGCCTATGACATCGCCGGGCAAGGCATCGCCAATATCGGCGCAACGCGCGAGGCCATTTTGCTGGCGGCGCGCATGGCATCGAGAAACAAAGCCGCTGCGGCAAAATGAGTTTCAATGTTTCACCCACAAACTGTTTCACCCACAAAAGGAGTCATACGATGTTCAAAGCCAAGTTGATTACCACCCTGCTGGCGAGCGCGCTCTATGCAACAGCCGCTGCAGCGGCGTGGGTTCCGGAAAAGCCGGTCGAATTCGTCGTCGCTTCAGGAGCAGGCGGCGGTACCGACATTTTCGCCCGAACGATCCAGTCGATCATCCTGAAATACAAGCTGATGAACGCACCGATTGTTGTCCTTAATAAGGGTGGCGGTGCCGGCAGCGAAGGCTTTGTCTATGGCTCGGCGAGCCTTGACGACGCCTACAAGCTGACCTTCGGAACCAACAACGAGTACCTGCTGCCGCTGGTTGCCAAAATGGGCTACACGGCCGACATGCTGGTTCCAGTCACGGCGCTTGCACTCGACGAATTCCTGATCTGGGTCAACGCTAACTCGCCCTACACCGACGCCAAGAGCTTCATCGAGGCGGCCAAGAAGGGCGACGGCCTCAAGATGGGCGGCTCGCAGTCCAAGGACACCGACCAGACACTGGCCAGCATGATCAGTGAAGCGACCGGCGCCAAGTTCACGTACATCCCGTTCAAGAGCGGCGGCGAAGCGGCGGTTCAACTGGCCGGCGCACACATCGACGCCAACCTCAACAACCCGAATGAAAACCTTGGCCAATTTAAAGCCGGCATGGTTCGACCGCTCTGCGTTTTCAGTTCGCAGCGCATGGCCGCCGGCCCCAAGGTCAGCAAGGACATGGCTTGGTCGGACATTCCGCTGTGCAAGGACTCGGGCATAGCGATCGACAACTACCAGATGCCGCGCACCGTCTGGCTGCCGGCAAAGGTGTCGCCGGAGGCGATCGCCTTCTACACGACGATGCTCAAGAAAGTCAGCGAAACGCCTGAGTGGAAATCGTATATCGAGAAGACTTCGCAAAGCGATCGATTCATGACCGGTGACGAGTTGCGTGCCTACACCAAACAGGACGCCGAACGGGCGACTGCGGTCTTCAAGCGCGAGAAGTGGATCGTCCAGTAAAGCCGTAACCGGGGTTCCGGTGCCTTAGCCTTACGGGGCAGGCGTTGCCTGTCCCGTTCTGTAATGATTGTGGAGTCTGACTTATGCAAAACCCATCCGGGATCTTAATGACCCGCCTGACGATGGAAATTGCCGTGGCTCTGGCAGCGGCCATCGCTGGCGCCATCGTCTGCTACGGATCGCTCGAGATCGGTACCGGCTGGGGTGACGCCGGGCCGCAATCGGGCTATTTTCCGTTTTACATCGGCCTCTTCATCGTCATCGCCAGTTGCGGCGTTCTGGTCGAGTCGGTGATCGAGCAACGACGCTACAAGCAAATCTTCCTGACGCGCGAGCAGGGCTACCGGATCCTGACCTTCTTCCTGCCGATGCTCGGTTTCGTCGCTGTGTCGATGGTGCTCGGGCTGTATGTCGGCCTGGGGCTCTATCTCTTCGGTGTCATGACGATCCAGGGGGGTTACCGGATCGGCAAGGCGCTCGCCGTATGCGCGTGCACGATCGTCCTTTTCTATTTCGTTTTTGAAAAATGGTTCCAGGTGCCATTGCTCAAGGGGCCGATTGAAGCCCTGCTGAAAATCTACTGATTCAAGGCCGACAAGAACACCATTCGCGACAGCGAGGGAGAAATACATTGGAGAATTTTGGCAACCTGATGGACGGCTTCGGGATCGTTTTCTCGTTCTACCATTTTGGACTCATGGCGGCCGGCGTACTGCTTGGAATCCTGGTCGGCGTCCTGCCGGGACTGGGCGCACCGAACGGCGTCTCGCTGCTGATCCCGCTAACCTTCACCATGGACCCGATTTCCGCCATCATCCTGCTCACCAGCATGTATTGGGGCGCCCTGTTCGGCGGCTCGACGACGTCCATCCTGTTCAACATCCCGGGCGAGCCCTCGTCGGTTGCGACGACCTTCGACGGCTACCCGATGGCGCAGCAAGGCAAGGCCACCCAGGCGCTGACGCTGGCCTTCATGTCGGCCGGAATCGGCGCGCTGGTCGGCGTCACCGTCATCACCGTGCTCTCGGGCTGGGTCACCCAGTTCGCGCTCAAGTTCAGTTCGCCCGAATATTTCGCTGTCTATCTGCTGACCTTCTGCAGCTTCATTGGCATGGGCAGCAGTTCGCCGTTCAAGTCCGTCGTCTCGATGATGCTCGGTTTCGCTTTTGCCGCCGTCGGCATGGACGGCATGGCGGGCAATATGCGGCTGACTTTCGGCATCACCGAGCTGATCAAGGGCATCAGCTTCCTGGTTGCCGTCATCGGTCTCTTTGGCCTCGGCGAGCTCCTGCAGACGATGGAAGAAGGCCTGCGCTTTGACGGCATCCACGCCCGCATCAAGATCCGCGATGTCTGGGAAGCGATCCTCTCGCTGCCCAAACACTGGATGACGCTGTTGCGCAGTGCGCTCGTCGGGTGCTGGATGGGGATCACCCCCGGCGGTCCGACTGCTGCGTCGTTCATGAGCTATGGTCTGGCCAAGCGTTTCGCGCGTAAGAAGGACGGTTTTGGCAAGGGCGAGCCGGCCGGCGTCGTCGCGCCCGAAACCGCCGACCATTCTGCCGGCACCTGCGCCATCCTGCCGATGCTGGCGCTCGGCGTCCCCGGCTCGGCGACCGCCGCGGTGATGATGGGCGGGCTGATGATCTGGGGACTGACGCCCGGACCGATGCTCTTCATCGAACGTCCGGACTTTGTCTGGAGCACGATTGCCAGCATGTATATGGGTAATGTGATGGCCGTGATTCTGGTGCTGACCACTGTGCCGATGTTCGCCGCGATCCTGAGAATCCCGTTCTCGATCATCGGCCCGATGATCGTTGTCGTGTGCTTCATCGGCGCCTACCAGATTAGCGGCGCTCGCCTAGATCTCTGGCTGGCGCTGGTTTTCGGCATCGCCGGTTACCTGCTCAAGAAACTCGACTATCCGATTGCGCCCATGGTTCTGGCGATGGTGCTCGGCGACAAGACCGAGGATGCCTTCCGCCAGTCGATGATCTTCTCCAAGGGCTCGCTGGGAATCTTCTGGACCAATTCGACGCTGGTCGCGACGATCATGACCCTCGCCATGCTGCTGCTCTTCTGGCCGCTGATCGGCAGGCTTGTCGGGCGCTTGCGGCAGCAGCGTACGCCCAACTGATCTGAACGAAGCGCATCGGGCTTTTGCCGCAGCCTGATGCACCAGCGCACCGACTGTCGGTTCACGCAATCGCCTTGCCGACGCGCAGCTCGCATTGTGGATGGTCTGTGCAGGAATGCCATGAATTTGCCTTGCTCAACGAAGGACGAAGAACATGCTTGAACAACACATCGGCTTCATCGGGGTCGGCCTCATGGGCCGGGGAATGGCCCTCAATCTTCTCAAAAGCGGGCGCCGGGTCAGTCTTTACGTGCACCGCAATCGCGAAGGCATCGCCCGCCTCATTGATCTCGGCGCGACCGAAACCAGTGAGCTTGCAGAACTCGCCCGTCGCTGTGACATCATCATCCTGTGCGTCAACAACGCCGATACGGTTCGCGCCGTCGTCAGTGGTTTGCTGCCGGAACTTCGTAGCGGACAACTCGTCATTGATGCGACGACATCCGACCCGGCGGTGACGAAGGAAATCTCGGAAACGCTGCGCGCGCGGGGTGTCGACTACGCCGATGCCCCGGTGACCGGCGGCCCGGTACAAGCCGAAGCGGGTGCGCTCGGTTCGATTGTCGGCTGCGCTGAGGCGGCCTTCCCGCGCATCCGGGAAATCGTTTCCGGGTACTCAAAAACCGTTCAGCGCGTCGGCGACGTCGGAACCGGACATTACGCCAAGCTGCTCAACAATTTCGTGACGCAGGGCACCGCCGTGCTGCTTGCCGAGGCCTATTGCCGGGCGCGCGACAAGGGTGTTGACTGGCGCGCGCTGTATTCGGTCATGGAGGCCGGAGCGGCCCGCTCAGGAACCCTCGAGAAGATGGTCAAGCCGGCGCTCGACGGCAACTTCGACGGCACCCAGTTTTCGATCCGCAATGCGTTCAAGGACCTCGGCTACTTTTGTGGCCAGGCCGCAGCCTCCGGGCGGGGTCCGAGTCGAATGGCCGAAGAGATCCGCAGCGTGCTGGGGAATGCCGTCGCCGCCGACCTCGGCGATCGATATGTGAGCGCGCTGCTCGATCCGCACGCTGGAACTGGAAAGAAGGCTTGAGATCTGAACGAGCAATCAATCAGTGGTGGCGCTTGCGCCCTTTCTTGATCGGCTGCAACTGGGCCACGGCCTGAGCGAGTTCGGCTTCGGCTGAGGCATAACTGACATCGGCAGCGCGATTCTTCAGCGCTTCATCGGCACGCTGCCTGGCTTCGATGGCCTTCGCCTCGTCCAGATCGTGGGCGCGGATCGCCGTGTCGGCAAGCAGGGTAATCAATGTCGGTTGCACTTCCAGAATACCGCCGGAAACATAGACCAGCTCATATTCTTCCCGGCCGGGAATCTTCAGGCGCACAGTACCCGGTTTGATGCGGGTCAGCAGCGGCGTATGACGCGGATAGATGCCCAGTTCGCCGGCCTCGCCGGGGAACACCGCAAAGTCGGTCTCGCCGGAGAAAATCAGTTCTTCGGCACTGACAACATCAACATGAACTCTGAGTGGCATGGTTTCCTTCCCCTGTGCGGAGATTGAGACTGGGCTTAAATGGTTTTGGCTTTCTCGAACACTTCCTCGATACTGCCGACCATGTAGAAGGCCTGCTCGGGGATGTTGTCGCACTCGCCGTCACAGATCATCTTGAAGCCCCTGATCGTGTCCTTGAGCGGAACGTACTTGCCCGGCGTACCGGTAAATACTTCGGCCACGTTGAACGGCTGCGACAGGAAGCGCTGGATCTTGCGCGCGCGATAAACCGCCAGCTTATCTTCCGGCGACAGTTCGTCCATGCCCAGAATGGCGATGATGTCGCGCAGTTCCTTGTACTTCTGCAGCGTCATCTGCACCGCCCGTGCAACCTTGTAGTGCTCTTCGCCGACGACTTGCGGATCGAGCTGGCGCGAGGTCGAATCGAGCGGGTCGACGGCCGGATAGATCCCGAGCGAGGCAATATCGCGCGACAGCACGACGGTCGAGTCCAGGTGCAGGAAGGTGGTCGCCGGTGACGGGTCGGTCAGATCATCGGCGGGCACATACACGGCCTGGATCGAGGTGATCGAGCCGACCTTGGTCGAGGTGATGCGCTCCTGCAGACGGCCCATTTCTTCGGCCAGCGTCGGCTGGTAACCCACGGCCGAGGGCATGCGCCCAAGCAGAGCGGATACTTCGCAACCGGCCAGCGTATAGCGATAAATATTATCGACGAAGAACAGGATATCGCGACCGTCGTCGCGGAAGCGCTCGGCCATGGTCAGTCCGGTCAGCGCCACACGCAGACGGTTACCCGGCGGCTCGTTCATCTGGCCGAAGACCATCGCCACCTTGTCGAGAACGTTCGATTCCTTCATTTCGTGATAGAAGTCGTTACCTTCGCGGGTCCGCTCACCGACACCGGCAAACACCGAAAGACCGGCGTGCTGCTTGGCGATGTTGTTGATCAGTTCCATCATGTTGACGGTCTTGCCGACACCGGCGCCGCCGAACAGGCCAACCTTGCCGCCCTTGGCAAACGGGCAGACCAGGTCGATTACCTTGATCCCGGTTTCCAGCAGATCGACCGACGGGGAAAGTTCGTCAAACTTGGGCGCCGTTTGGTGAATTTCACGACGCTCGTCGGTACCGATCGGCCCGGCTTCGTCAATCGGCCGGCCGAGAACGTTCATGATGCGGCCGATCGTCGCGTCGCCCACCGGTACCGAGATCCCGGTACCGGTATTATTGACCTTCATGCCGCGACGCAGGCCATCGGAGGAACCCATGGCAATCGTACGCACCACACCGTCACCAAGTTGCTGCTGCACCTCGAACGTCAGATCAGCTTCGCAGCCGCCGTGTTCTTCGGCCTTGTCGAGCAGAAGTGCGTCATAGATTCTGGGCATTGCATCGCGCGGGAACTGGATGTCCACCACAGCACCGATACACTGAACAATGTTTCCTTGACTCATCGTCGTATCCTCAATCAATAAACTGGGTTCGCGTGATCAGACGGCCGCTGCGCCGCCGACAATTTCCGAAAGCTCTTTGGTAATCGCGGCCTGGCGTGCCTTGTTGTAAACCAGCTTGAGCTCGCCGATCACGTTCTTGGCATTGTCCGAAGCCGACTTCATGGCTACCATGCGTGCGCTCTGTTCGGACGCCATGTTCTCGGCCACCGCCTGATACAGGATCGCTTCGACGTAACGCAACAGCAGGTCGTCGATGACTGGCTTTGCATCCGGTTCGTAGATGTAATCCCAGCGGTTACGACTGGTAGAGCCGACCAGATCGCCGGAGAGCGGCAACATCTGTTCGATCACCGGCTCCTGCTTCATGGTGTTGATGAAACGGGTATAGGCGATGTACAGAACGTCGATCTCGCCGTTGATATAGGCGTCGATCTGTACCTTGGCCGGCCCGATCAGTTTTTCCAGATGCGGCGTATCGCCCAGACCCACCACATGCGACACGAGATTGGCACCGGTGCGCATCATGAAGGCGAAACCCTTGTTGCCGATGGCGCTCACCTGCAGTTTTTTGCCTTCGGCGTCCCACTCCTTCATCCGGCCCAGGGCCAGACGCAGGATATTGGTATTCAGGCCGCCGCAAAGCCCCTTGTCGGAAGTTACCGTCAGCAAGCCAACCGCCTTGATCTCGTCGCGCTTTTCCAGGAAGGGATGGCTGTAGTCGGTCAGGGCATGTGAGAGGTTCCCGGCAATACGCCGGATCTTCTCGCCATAGGGCCGCGCGGCGCGCATCCGATCCTGCGCCTTGCGCATTTTCGATGCAGCCACCATCTCCATGGCCTTGGTGATCTTGCGCGTGCTTTCAACGCTCTTGATCTTGTTACGGATTTCCTTGCCGCTTGCCATAGCAATCTCCCCGGTCGATCAGGCCAGCATGGCCTTGAACTCCCCGATCGCCTTGGTCAGTTCCTGCTCGGCGTCAGCATCAAGTTCTTTGCTCGTCTCGATCTTGCTGACGAGGGCGGCGTATTTCTGCTTGACGAAAGCGTGCATCTGCTTCTCGACATCAAGCGCCTTCTTCACTTCAACATCGTCGAAAAATCCCTTGTTGACCGCATGCAGCGTGATGGCCATTTCGGAAACGGCCATCGGTGCGTACTGCGGCTGCTTCATCAGTTCGGTCACCAGGCGACCGCGATCAAGCTGCTTGCGCGTCGCTTCGTCAAGATCGGAAGCAAACTGGGCGAAAGCCGCCAGTTCGCGGTACTGGGCGAGCGCCAGGCGTACGCCGCCGCCGAGCTTCTTGATTACCTTGGTCTGCGCTGCGCCGCCCACGCGCGACACCGAGATCCCGGCGTCGATGGCCGGACGCACACCGGCATTGAAGAGATCGGTATCGAGGAAGATCTGGCCGTCGGTTATCGAAATAACGTTGGTCGGAACAAAGGCGGATACGTCGCCGGCCTGCGTTTCGATCACCGGTAGCGCCGTCAGCGAACCGGTCTTGCCCTTGACCTCGCCATTGGTGAACTTCTCGACCCAGGCTTCGGAAACACGGGCGGCGCGTTCAAGCAGGCGTGAATGCAGGTAGAACACGTCGCCGGGATAGGCTTCGCGCCCCGGCGGGCGACGCAGCAGCAGCGAGACCTGGCGATAGGCCCAGGCCTGCTTGGTCAGATCGTCATAAATGATCAGCGCATCCTGCCCGCGGTCACGAAAGTATTCGCCCATGGTACAGCCGGAGTAGGGGGCAATGAATTGCAGGGCCGCCGACTCGGCCGCCGTAGCCGCGACCACGATGGTGTAGTGCATGGCCCCGTGCTCTTCGAGCTTGCGCACCACGTTGACCACGGTCGAGGCCTTCTGACCGATGGCCACGTAGATGCAAATCAGGTTCTTGCCCTTTTGATTGATGATGGTATCGACGGCCACTGCCGTCTTGCCGGTCTGCCGATCACCGATGATCAGTTCGCGCTGGCCGCGACCGATCGGAACCATTGCGTCGATCGACTTCAAACCCGTCTGCACCGGCTGCGAAACCGACTTGCGCCAGATCACGCCCGGCGCGACTTTCTCGATCTTGTCGCTCAGTTTGGCGTTGATCGGGCCCTTGCCGTCAATCGGCTGGCCGAGCGAATTGACCACGCGACCAAGCAGTTCCGGACCGACCGGAACTTCAAGAATGCGCCCGGTCGTCTTGACCGTGTCGCCTTCGGTAATCTGCTCGTATTCGCCGAGAACCACCGCCCCGACGGAGTCGCGCTCGAGATTAAGCGCCATGCCGAAGGTTCCTCCCGGGAATTCGAGCATTTCGCCCTGCATCACGTCGGCCAGGCCGTGTATCCGGCAGATGCCGTCAGTCACCGAGACGACAGTACCCTGCGTACGGGTTTCAGCGCCCACATCCAGATTCTGAATCTTGTTCTTGATCAGTTCACTGATCTCGGAAGGATTCAATTGCATGCATTTCTCCTAGTTCTTAAGCGCCGTGGCCATTGCGTCAAGCTTGCCGCGAACGGAAGCATCGAGTAGCTGGTCACCTACAGCCACCCTGATCCCGCCAATCAGCGCTGCATCCACCTCGACACGAGGCTGGAGTTTGCTGCCGAAATGCGATTCAAGCTGGCTCATCAGATTTTTCAGTTGTGCATCGTCGAGAGCATAGGCGCTGGTCACAACGGCATCCTTGACTCCCTCGTCTGCGCTTTTGAGTTGCTCGTAGATTTCCTGGATTTGCGTCAGCACATTGAGCCGCTCGTTCTCGGCCAGAAGACCGACAAAGGAAATCAGTTCCGGGTTGCCGGCTTCGCCGGTGAGAGAAACAAACAGATCGGTGACCTGCCCGGCGGAAAACTTTGGATTACCGACGACTTTGGTCATCCCGGCATCTTGCGCAATGGCTGCAAGCCGTTGCAGCCGTTCCGACCAGACCCCAAGCGCCTTGCTTTCACGCGCCAGACGAAAAACAGCCTGGGCATAGGGACGAGCGATGGTGACAGATTCAGCCATGAGCGTCAGAGATCCTGTTTGATCGTGGACAGCATCTCGGCATGCGCACGGACATCGACTTCGCGCCGCAGGATCTTCTCGGCGCCGGCAACGGCCAGTTCGGCCACACGTTCGCGCAACGATTCCTTAACCCGCGCCGCTTCCTGTTCGATCTCCGCCTTGGCACCGGCAACCACCTTGTCGGCTTCAAGCCTGGCCTGCACTTTGGCATCCTCGATGATTTGCTGCCCTCGCTTCTCGGCCTGGGCAATGATCTCGGCGACCTTATCCTTGCCTTCGCGCATGGTTTCTGCCGAATGCCTGGCGGCGTCTTTGTCGCACGTTCGTCGAGCGCCTTCATGATGGGCGGCCACACGAACTTCATCGTGAACCACGCCAGAATGAAGAACACAACGATCTGGGCGAACAGAGTTGCATTCAGATTCACGGTTATCTTCCCTCTGAAAGGTTGATCGCAGATGTCCGCTTATTTGAGGACGAACGGGTTGGCGAAGGCAAACATCATGGCGATACCCACACCGATCAGGAAAGCCGCGTCAATCAGACCCGCCAGCATGAACATCTTGGTTTGCAGTTCATTCATCAACTCGGGCTGGCGGGCGGAGGCTTCAATGTATTTGCCGCCCATCAGGCTGATGCCGATACAAGCCCCGATAGCGCCCAGACCGATAATCAGACCACAGGCCAGCGCTACATTACCAAGAACATGTTCCATGACCACTCCTTCAAATTGAGTTACTAAGTTAACAATCAGAACAACAACGAATATTGCGCTTAATGACCTTCATGTGCCTGGCCGATATAAACCAGCGCCAGCATCATGAAAATGAACGCCTGCAACACCACAATGAAAATATGGAAAAGCGCCCAGCCCGTACCGACCAGCACCTGCCCAAGCCACAACAACGGCCCGGTCAGCCCACTGGACACGCCAAATGCCGCACCCATCAACGCAATCAGCATGAAGAGCAATTCACCGGCGTACATGTTGCCCCATAGCCGCATGCCATGCGAAACCGTCTTGGCCAGAAATTCGATCATCTGCATCAGGAAGTTGGGCAGATAGAGCAAGGGGTGGTTACCAAACGGCGCGGTAAAGAGTTCATGAATCCAGCCACCCAGCCCCTTGATCTTGATGTTGTACCAGAAACAGAGCAGCAGTACGCTGACCGACATGCCGAGCGTCCCGTTCAGATCGGCAGTCGGCACCACACGCAGATAGGCATGAGGGTTTCCGGTCAACCACTGCCAGAGCCATGGCAGCGCATCGACCGGCAAAAAATCCATCGAGTTCATCAGGAAAACCCAGACGAACACGGTCAATGCCAGCGGCGCGACAAACTTGCGCGACTGTTCGCTGTGCACGATCGACTTGGCCTGGTTAGCCACCATTTCGATCAGGATTTCAAGTGCCGCCTGGCCGCGCCCGGGAACACCGCAAGTAACGCTCCTGGCCACGCGCCACATGAGAAACAGGCCGAGAATACCCATCAGGATCGAGTAGAAGAGGGTGTCGAGATTGACGACGCTGAAGTCAACAATGGATGTCTGCGCATGGCCCGTGGTGTTCAACTGGGTCAAGTGGTGGACGACGTATTCGCCAGCGTTAGGAACATTTGCAGCCGCTTCGTGACCAGTAGCCATGATCAGGACTTTTTCCAAAAAGCCAAAAAACCTGCTTGCAGTGCAAGCCCCAGTCCGATCAGCATGGAAGGCCAGTGCAGATCGGCGTACTCATTTACAACAAACGCCAGCAACCCGATTGTTGCTGCAATCTTGACCATTTCGCCAAGGAAGAAATTGGCCGGGTATGAAGCTCCGGGGCGACTCGCCACGAACTTCAGGCGCAAGGCAAACAAAAAATTGGGGAGGGTACACACCACCCCACCTAATGCTGCCGAAATTGCCCCCCGCGTTCCCACCAACCAACCCGCTGCCAGCGTTGTCAATACTGTTGCCGCCACCTGCAGAAGGATAGCTCTGAACATTAGCGCAATGCAAAATATATGGCGAACCGATGCAAGTCGTTTAGTCTACTATAAGATCTATAACCTAACAGGTCAATATTCAATAACGCATTGAGACAATGTAACACTTCGGCCGCCACAAATCAGCACGAATTGGCCTTGAAATCATCCGGCCGGGATCGGGAATCTTAAAAAATCCCTAGCGCAATCGTTGCAAAATGCCCTCAAGCTGGTCCAGGTTTCCGAATTCGATCTGTATTTTACCGGCACCCTTCTTGTTGGTGCGAATTTCCACCTGCGCCCCGAGAAAGTCTGAAATTTCTTCCTGCAGGCGCAGCACGTCGCGATCCGGTTGCCTGGATTCAGGCTCTTTTGGCGGCTTCAGGGCATGTTGTGCCAGACGTTCGGCCTCCCGTACCGACAGGCCTTTCTGCACCACGCGCTGGGCGAGCTGGATCTGCAGCGCACCGGACAAGGGCAGCAGCGCGCGCGCATGGCCCATATCAATCTCGCCGCGCATCAGCAACTCCTGTACCGGCGCCACCAGTTGCAGCAGGCGCAGCAGATTCGATGCGGCTGGTCGTGACCGGCCCACGGCGTCGGCGGCCTGTTGATGCGTCATCGAAAACTCGTCAATCAGCCGTTGCAGGCCCTGCGCTTCTTCCAGCGGGTTGAGGTTTTCGCGCTGGATGTTCTCGATCAGCGCCATGGCCAGGGCCGACTCGTCGGGTATTTCGCGAATCAGGGTCGGTACTTCGCTCAACCCCGCCATTTGCGCGGCACGCCAGCGACGTTCTCCGGCGACGATCTCGAAACGCTCCTCGCCGAATTTATCCCCGACCGGGCGGACGAGGATGGGCTGCATCAAGCCCTGCACGCGAATCGAAGCCGCCAGATCTTCCAGCGCGGCGCTGTCCATCCGCGTGCGCGGCTGGTATTTTCCCGGCTGCAGACTAGCGACCGGCAAGGAACGCTGCTGCTCCCTGCCTTGCGTTTCATTGCCGGCCAGCAGCGCATCGAGGCCGCGACCGAGTCCTTTCAGTTTCATGCCTCTGCTCCTTGTTCGACGTCGGCGCGCACAACGCCATCGCGACGGTCCAGTACTTCCTGCGCCAAGGCCATATAAGCCAGGGCGCCCTTTGATTGCCTGTCGAAGGCACTGACCGGCTTGCCATAAGAGGGCGCTTCGGCCAGACGGACATTGCGCGGGATGATGGTGCGATAGACCTTGCTGCCGAAATGCACAACCAGTTCACCGGAAACCTGTTGCGTCAGAGTCGAGCGGGGATCGAACAGGGTGCGCAGCAAGCCTTCGATTTCGAGTCTGGCATTGAGATTGGCGCGTACTTTCTTGAGCGTGGCCACCAGATCGGTCAGGCCCTCTAGCGCGTAGTATTCACACTGCATCGGAATCATCACCGCATCGGCCGCCACCAACCCGTTAACTGTCAGCATATTCAGCGCCGGCGGGCAATCCATCAGGATGAAATCGTAATCATCGATCACCGGTGCCAGGGCATCGCGCAAACGGAATTCACGTCCGCTCATCTCGATCAGGTCGACTTCGGCACCGGCCAGCTCACGATTGGCCGGCAGGATGTCGAAACCGAAATCCGTCCGGATGCGTGCTTCAGCCAGTGTCGAGCGCCCGATCAGAATCTGGTAAACCGTAGGCAGCGCCTCGCGCTTGACGACGCCACAGCCGGTGGTTGCATTGCCCTGCGGATCGAGATCGATCATCAGCACACGCTGCCCGAGGACGGCCAGACAGGCGGACAGATTGACCGCCGTTGTCGTTTTGCCGACGCCGCCTTTCTGGTTGGTTACTGCCAGTATTTTTGCCAACTTCAACTCTCCCCTAAGCCCAATACGCTTCAGTAAAGCCGCCATCCCAGTGCAAGCGGGGATCCAGAGCCAAGACTGTAACTGGATTCCCGCCTGCGCGGGAATGACTAATTTTGATGCCTTTGCGTTAGCTGAACAGTATTGCCTCCAAGCCAAAACTTCATGCGCCGGCGCTCCTTAACACGACCAGATGCCGCTCACCCTCAACTCCCGGTACCTGCAGGCGATGCACAGCTTCAAGCTGCACCTCGGCCGGCAAGAGCCCAATTTCATCATGCGGCCAGACACCCTTCATCGCCAGCCAGCGCCCTCCGGGCTCCAGAAGGTGCCGTGACCAGCCGACAAAATCAGCCAGATCAGAAAATGCCCGCGCGGTAATCGCAGAAAAGCCAAACGATGGATGATACTGTTCGACTCGCCCGCAGTGAACGGAAATATTGGGCAATACCAGCTCGATTGACGCCTGTTGCAGAAAAGCCGCCTTCTTCGCGTTACTGTCAAGCACGGTCACGCGTAAATCCGGGCGGGCAATGGCCAGTGGAATTCCCGGCATTCCCCCGCCGCTGCCGACGTCGAGCAATCTTCCCGCCGACACGTAGGGTAATACCACCAGCGAATCGAGCAGGTGATGACTGACGGCCTTTTCCTGTTCGCGCAGAGCCGTCAGGCTGTAAGTCTTGTTCCACTTGTAGAGCAGGGCGACATAGGCGAGCAGTTTCTCTTGCCCGGCCGGCGGCAGATCTATGCCCAGTTCGGCAAGGCCCTGCGCCAGTTGCGCCGCCGTGTTCATGTGCCTGGGCGTGACGCGTCGACAGCGCCGCGCTTGAGATGAACCAGCAGTATCGAAATGGCCGCTGGCGTCATGCCTTGAATGCGCGAGGCCTGACCGAGGGTCTCCGGTTGATGCCGGATCAGCTTTTGCTGAATCTCGTTCGACAAGCCGCCAATCCGGCTGTAATCGATGCCCACCGGAAGGCGGGTCTGCTCATTGGCCAGGCTTTTTGCCACCTCTTCGAGCTGACGCTCGATATAACCCTGGTACTTGGCCTGAATTTCGACCTGTTCGACAACCAGCGGGTCAGAAAGCCTGGCGCCAGCGGGCGCGTCAGCAAGCTGCAATGACATCAGGCTGGCATAACTTACATCGGGTCGGCGCAACAGATCGTGCAGCGAGTATTCGCGTTCGATCGGCTTGCCGAGCACGCGTATGGCCTCGTCAACCGGCAGCTTGGCGGGATGCACCCAGGTTGATCTGAGCCGTTCCTGCTCGCGGGCAATCGCCTCGCGCTTCTCACAGAAAGCGACCCAGCGTGCTTCGCCGACCAGCCTGAGACGCCGGCCATGCTCGGTGAGCCGCATGTCGGCATTGTCTTCGCGCAAGGAAAGTCGATATTCGGCCCGACTGGTGAACATGCGGTACGGATCTGATATTCCACGCGTAATCAGGTCGTCAACCATTACGCCGAGATAGGCCTCGTCGCGACGCGGCGTCCACGCCTCCTTGCCCTGCACCTGCAGCGCGGCATTGGCCCCGGCCAGCAAGCCTTGCGCCGCTGCTTCTTCGTAGCCTGTTGTCCCATTGATCTGACCGGCAAAAAACAAGCCGTGGATGGCCTTGGTTTCAAGCGAGGCGTAAAGGCCGCAAGGGTCGAAGTAATCGTATTCGATGGCGTAACCGGGACGCAGGATGTGGCAGTTCTCCAGTCCGCGCATCGAGCGCACGAGGGCCAACTGTACATCGAAGGGCAGGCTCGTCGAGATCCCGTTCGGATAGATTTCGTGTGTCGTCAGGCCTTCCGGTTCAAGAAAGATGTTGTGGCTGTTCCTGGCGGCAAAGCGGTGGATCTTGTCTTCAATCGACGGGCAGTAGCGTGGCCCGACGCCCTCAATCAACCCGGTATACATCGGCGAGCGGTCGAGATTGGCGCGAATGATGTCGTGCGTCCGCTCGTTGGTACTGGTGACCCAGCAGGGCAACTGCTGCGGATGCTGGCTGGCGTGGCCAAGCAGCGAAAATACCGGCAGCGGATCGTCCGAATGCTGTTCCTCCATCACCGAGAAGTCGATAGTCTTGCCATCAAGGCGCGGCGGGGTGCCCGTTTTCAGGCGCCCGGCAGGCAGGTGCAACTCGCGCAGACGTGCCGCGAGCGAAAGCGAAGGCAACTCGCCCATGCGGCCGCCGACGGTATTCGACAGCCCGACGTGAATCAGGCCATTGAGAAAAGTGCCGGCGGTCAGTACCACGCTGCGCGTGGCAAAGCGCACGCCGAGTTCTGTCACCGCTCCCGTCACGCGATCATCCTCGACCAGCAGATCGTCGCACGCCTGGGCAAACAGGGTCAGATTCGGCTGGTTCTCCAACCGGCGGCGGATGGCCTGGCGGTAGAGCACGCGGTCGGCCTGCGCGCGCGTGGCGCGTACCGCCGGTCCCTTGCTCGAGTTGAGAATGCGAAACTGGATACCGGCCTCGTCGGTGGCCGCAGCCATCGCACCGTCCAGGGCATCGACTTCCTTGACCAGATGTCCTTTGCCGATACCGCCAATCGACGGATTGCAACTCATCGCACCCAGCGTATCGAGGCTGTGCGTGAGCAGCAGCGTCCTGGCGCCCATGCGCGCGCTGGCCAGCGCCGCCTCGGTACCGGCGTGGCCACCACCGACCACGATTACATCGAAACGGTCAGGAAACTGCATCGGGAATTCGCTTGATCCGGGAACGCTGAAGGGATGCGGATTCTACGCCAATTCGCTGAAAAATAACAGGTTTCGGCTGCTGCGTCCGATCAGCGGCGAGGCAGCTAACGGTCGCACCTTCGATTTTTGCATTGCCCGACTGCTCCGGTTTCGTTCTTGCTGTCGCTTGATCGCTGACCGACAGTCGCGTAAGGTGCTTCACATGAGCGCCCCGGACCAGAAAAACACCGCCGACCTGCTGCAAAAGCTGGACAAGGATCTGGCGCACATGCGCGTACTGCTAGTCGACCGGCACACCAGCGCGCGCAACTCGCTACGCATCATTCTTTCAACGCTCGGAATCAGCGCCGTACATAATGCCGGCAGCTCCGCCGAGGTTCTTCGCCAGGTGAAAGCCTACGCGTTCGACATCATTCTGGCCGATTACCATCTCGATGATGGTCGCGACGGCCAGCAACTGCTTGAGGAACTACGGCATCAGCACCTCATTTCATTATCCACGGTGTACATGGTCATCACCGCCGAGCGCGCTTATCACAATGTAATATCCGTAGCCGAACTGGCACCGGACGACTACCTGATCAAGCCGTTCACGGCGGATCAGCTCCAGGCCCGCCTGGCCAGAGCGATTTACAAGAAACAGTTTTTCGAAAAGGTTTTCGAGCATCTGGATAAAGGTGCTTTTGCTGATGCGCTGACGACCTGTGAACAACTGCTCGACAAGGAGGATATCTTTCTTAACGATACACTGCGCTTCAAGGGCGAAATCCTGAACATTCTTGGCCGTTACCAGGAGGCTCAGGCGGTTTATCAGCAGGTCATGGACCATGCCATGGTTCCGTGGGCACGCATGGGTCTGGCCATCGCGCTACGCGGCATGAATGAATTGCCGGAAGCCGAAGTGATGGGTGTTTCGCTGATCGAGGACTTTCCCGAATATCTTGCAGCCTACGATTTTGTTGCCAGCGTGCGCGAGGAAATGGGAAAGCTTGCCGAAGCCCAGGATGTTCTGCAAAAAGCCGCTGTCATGTCACCAAATAATTCGCTGCGGCAACGCATGGTCGGCGATGTCGCCGTGCGCAACGACGATCTCGATACCGCAGAGCGCGCTTACGGCAAGGTGCTCGAACGCCATCACGGATCGTCACTCAGGGTTATCGACGATTACACCAATCTGACTCGGGTCATGCTCGACAACGGGCATACCGATGGCGCCAAGAAAATTACGCGCGAACTCCGCCGGGACTGGCGCGGCAGCAATCAGGGCGAACTGGCGGCACTGATCATGGACAGTCTCTGCGCCGACCAGGAAGGCGAGCCGGTCAAAGCCAAACAGGCCCTGGAAAAAGCGCTTGTCTTGCATCACAGTCTGCAGGGCGAAGAAGAGCAGAGCGATTTTTCGCAGAAAATCACCATTGACCTGGCCCATGCCTGTCTGGCCACCGGCGACGAAGACATGGCGCAGGAGATTCTGAGCAAAGTCGCCGCCGAGAACCACGAAGACCGCAGCATGATTGCGCACATTCAAGGCGTCTTCCTGAAGACCGGCAGGGAAGAAGCCGGGCAATCCCTGCTGGCCAAGATCGGCAGGGAAATCGTCGAGCTCAATAACCGCGGCGTGCTGGCGGCCCGCGGTGGCGATATTGAAACCTCGGTGCAGATGCTGATCGAAGCGGCCGAGCGGGTTCCCAATTTGCAGTTTTTGGTCAACGCCGCCAAAGCAATCTTCACCATGCTCGATCGCCAGGGCTGGAACGAAGAGCTGGGACAACGCGCCGTCCGCTACCTGGAAATGGCGCAAGCCAAGGAAATTCGCAACGCCAAGGTCATCTCGGCGCGCGAACTCTACCATCAGGTCGCGCGCAAATACGGCATTGAAGTTCTGCCTGTCGGCGGAGCACGCAGCGCGGGCGAAAAAAACTGAGGCCAGGGCAGCATTGACACTCCCGATTGCATCAAACCCGCGTTGCGGGAATGGCTGCCTATTCGGATTCCACGATCTCGGTACGCTTGCGCAATACGACTGGCTTTGCCGAAACAGCAATAAATACGCGCCAGAAAATCCATACTAATTTTCGCATTGGGCGTCTCTTTAACCCAGTAGCCTGATATGAACGAACGCTGCCTTCCTGAGCGCATCATCACTCCAGTATTTTACGGAGCTAGACGGCGCCGTGAGCTTCGACGTAAAGCGCATAAAGCGAATGGCAACTGGCCATGAACAGACGGTTGTTCCTGGGGCCGCCGAAGCACAGGTTGGCGCAGCGCTCGGGCAGCTTGATGAAGCCGATTGGCTTGCCCTGCGGGTTGAACACCATGACGCCGTCCAGAACCTCCGGCTTGCCCTTGAGCGCGAAAACCTGGCGCCCGTTTACGTCGCTCGGCTCTGACTGCAAAACGCCATTACTGCCCCATCCGCACCACAGGTTGCCGTCGCGATCGACCCTGAAACCGTCAGGAGCACCCTGGTCGACCGCATCGATCAGCTTACTCCTGTTGCCCACACTGCCGTCGGCATTGACGTCGTAACTCCAGATGCTGCTGTTGGGCGTACCCCTGCATTCGACCACATAGAGCTTTTTCTCGTCAGGCGAAAAAGCCAAGCCATTGGGATTGCCGAGATCGGTGATCACCGCGCTCAACTGGCCATCGACGCCGATGCGAAACACATTGGTGCTGGCCTGCTCAGGCCTGGCTTTGAAGCCTTCCCAGTCACCGTTGATGCCGAACAACGGGTCGGTAAACCAGATCGAATCGTCTGACTTGACGATGACGTCATTGGGGGCGTTGAGTTTCCGGCCTTCGAAGCTGTCGGCCAGAACCGTGAGCTGGCCGTTCTTTTCGGTGCGCACCACGCGGCGCGTCACCGAATGCTCGCAGGTGACGAGGCGGCCCTGGCGATCACGCGTGTTGCCGTTGGCCCAGTTCGATGGCTGACGGAAGACGCTGAAGCTGTCGTCCTTCTCGCTGTACTTCATGATGCGGTTGTTCGGGATATCGCTGACCAGAAGGTAGCCGCCGTCCTCGGGAAAATAAACCGGCCCTTCGGCCCAGCGCATGCCGCTGGCCAGTTGCTCGAGCGTGCTGTTGTAGAGGCGGTAGCTGGCAAAGCACGGGTCGAGAACCAGCACCGCCGGGTCGGGGTAGCGCTGGTTGGGCTTGAACTCGAATAATCCTTGCTCGTGTTGCATCAGGATCGCCTCCGGTGATTGAAAAGTCGAATTCAGGTCACTGGTGCCGGGTTGAACACGGCGAGCGAATTGAACAGTCCCCACTGGTCGGCCCAGGTCTTCTTGCGACCGCTGGCCACATCGAGGACGAGCAGGAAAATCTCCATGCCCACCTCCTCGATCGTCGCTTCACCGGTGGCGATGGTGCCGGCGTTCACTTCCATCAGGTCGTGCCAGCGCGCTGCCAGATCGGAGCGGGTGGCGACCTTGATCACCGGAGCGGCTTCGAGACCGTACGGCGTGCCGCGGCCGGTGGTAAACACCTGGATAGTCATGCCTGAGGCCAGTTGCTGCGTGCCGCAGACAAAATCGCTTGCCGGGGTGGCGGCGAAGACCAGGCCCTTCTGCTGCACTTTCTCGCCGGGCGAGAGTACGCCGGCGATTGCGCTCTTGCCGGATTTGGCAATCGAACCCATGGCCTTTTCGACGATGTTGGCGAGGCCGCCCTTCTTGTTGCCTGGCGTCGTGTTGGCGGCACGATCAGTCCCGCCCGCCGCGAGATACTGGTCGTACCAGGCCATCTCGCGCAGCAGCGCGCGGCCGACCTCTTCGGTCGCGGCGCGCGGGGTGAGCAAATGAATCGCATCACGCACTTCGGTGACTTCCGAGAACATCACGGTGGCACCGGCCCGCACCAGCAGATCCGAGGCGTAGCCGACTGCCGGGTTGGCGGTGACGCCGGAGAAGGCGTCGCTGCCGCCGCACTGGACGCCGACGACCAGATCGGCGGCCGGGCAGGTTTCGCGCCGGCGCTGGTTGAGCCGGGCCAGATGCACTTCGGCCTGCTTCATGATGGCGTCGACCATAGCCATGAAACCGGTGAATTTCTCGTCCTGCAGGCAGATCACCTGGTCACTGACAATCTTGATCGGAATGCCGCCTTCGCCGAGCAGTCGCTCCGGCGTAAACTTTTCGCAGCCGAGGCTGATGACCATCACCTCGTTGCCGAAGTTGGGGTTGAGCGCCAGATTGTGAAGGGTGCGGATCGGCACGACCGCGGCCGGGGCATTGATCGCCACGCCACAGCCATATAGGTGATTGAGGCCGATGACACCATCGACATTGGGGTATTTCGGCAGCAGTTCGGCCTTGATGCGCTTGACGACATAGTCGACGACGCCGGCGACACACTGCACGGTCTGGGTGATCGCCAGCATGTTCTTGGTGCCGACGGAGCCATCCGGATTGCGGTAGCCCTCGAAGGTATAGCCGTAAAGCGGTGGCAATGCCGGTGGCACATTGGTCGCCAGCGGCAGCGTTTCCAGCAGCGGGGCCTCGGGCAGGCGAACCAGAGACTCCTCGATCCACGAGCCTTTGGCGATCGGCTTGATGGCGTAGCCGATGATCTCGCCGTAGCGCACGATGGGCTCATCCTGCGCCAGGCTAACGAGCGCCACCTTGTGTCCCTGCGGAACGTGTTCGCGCAGCGTGAGCCCGTCAGCGAACACCGTTCCCGCCGCCAGCCCTCCGCTATTGACGACGATGGCCACGTTGTCGGTTTCGTGGACCCTGATGGTCAGAGGCTGGCCAGTTAACGGGATGGTCTGCTGGGTCATGAATCGTCTTTCCTTGAGGGCCGTTTACAGCATTTCGAGCGGTGAGGCTCGCCGGGGCGGCGGAAACATCCGGTCAAGTTCGGCGAGCGTCGCGGCATCAAGTTCGCACTGCAACGCAGTGAAGTTGTCTTCGAGATGCACGCGCGTCGACGTCCTGGGGATGACAATCAACTGATCGAACCGGAGCAGCCAGGCGAGCGCCAGTTGCGATGGCGTCATGCCAAGTCGGCGCGCCAGATCGCACAGGCCGGGATGGCGCAGCAGGCGGGCCTGCTCGATCGGCGAATAGGCCATGAGCGGAATCCGGCGTTGCGCGCACCAGGGCTGCAAATCCCATTCGATACCCCGGCGCGACAGGTTGTAGAGCACCTGGTTTACCGCCACCTGATGTCCACCGGGCTGGTCGCATAGTTCCTGCATGTCCGCCGTGTCGAGGTTGCTGACGCCCCAATGGCGGATTTTCCCCTGGGCCTGCAAGTGCTTCACCGCGGCGACGGTTTCTTGCAGCGGCACGCTACCGCGCCAGTGCAGCAGGTAGAGATCGAGGCAGTCCACGCCGAGGCGTTTCAGGCTGGCCTCGCAGGCCCGTTGTGTCCCGCGCAGCGTGGCATTTTGCGGATAGAACTTGCTGACCAGGAAAACACGGTCGCGGCGTCCGCGGATCGCCTCGCCAACCAGTTGTTCCGACTTGCCTTCACCGTACATCTCGGCGGTGTCGATAAGCGTCATGCCCAGATCGATGCCGCGCTGCAGCGTGGCGATTTCTTCGGCGCGGGTGGAACGATCCTCACCGATCATCCAGGTACCCATGCCCAGCGCCGGTACCAACTCGCCTGAAGGCAATGTAACGCATTTCATCGGACTCATCCTTCAAATAATATGATGCCGGGCAACCTGCGACCGCCTACTCCTTGAAAGTCTCCTCGCGCTTCTTGCTGATCGACGGCAACAGTACGACGACCAGCGCAACAACCGCAACGGCCAGCAACGTTGCACTCAGTGGCCTGGTGAAAAACACCGAGAAATCCCCGGAAGACATCAACAGGGCGCGCCGCAGATATTCTTCCATCATCGGACCGAGGATGAAGCCGAGCAACATCGGCGCCGGCTCGCATTCCAGTTTGCTGAACAGATAACCGGCAAAGCCGAAGAAAGCCATCATGAAAACGTCCCACTCGGTATTGTTGATGCTGATGACACCGATCGAGCAGAATACGATGATTACCGGGAACATCAAGTGGTAGGGAGCGGTGATCAGTTTTACCCAGATACTGATCATCGGCAGATTCAGCACAATGAGGAAAAAGTTGCCTATCCACATTGAAGCGATCAACCCCCAGAATAAGGCCGGCTGCTCGGTCAGCACGGACGGTCCAGGCTGGATGCTGTGGATCATCATCGCGCCGATCATGATCGCCATCGTCGGGTTTGACGGGATGCCCAGCGTCAGCATCGGAATGAACGACGTTTGCGAACCCGCGTTGTTCGCCGATTCGGGACCGGCTACCCCTTCGATGGCACCTTCACCGAATGGAATCGGATTCTTCGATAGCTTTTTCTCGACCGCATAGGCAGCAAACGAAGAAAGCACGGCGCCGCCGCCAGGGAGGATCCCGAGGAAAGAACCGACCGCTGTCCCACGCAGTATCGATGGCAGTATGTGCTTGAACTCTGTCCAGGATAACCGGATTCCCGACACCGACTTGAGCATCAGGTCGCGCGTTCCCTTTTTTTCGAGATTGTTGATGATCTCGCCGAGGCCGTACATGCCCATCGCCAGCACGACGAAATTGACGCCGTCGGCGAGCCACGGCTGGCCGAAGGTAAAGCGCTCCGCTCCGGAGTTGACGTCAGTGCCGATGATGCCCAGCAGCAGACCGAGGAATATCATGCCCAAGGCATGCAGCAGCGAGCCGTGCGCCAGTACGATCGATACGGCAAGGCCGAGCACCAGCAGAGAGAAATACTCGGCGGGACCGAACTTGAGCGCCATTTCGGCGAGCGGCGGCGCGAACAGGGCAATCAGGAAGGTGGCGATGGTGCCGGCGATGAACGAGCCGATCGCCGCCGTGGCCAGCGCCTTGCCGGCCTCGCCGCGCTTGGCCATGGCGTGTCCGTCCAGCGCAGTAATCACGGAAGAGGCCTCGCCCGGCAGATTGACCAGGATGGCTGTCGTCGAGCCGCCATACTGGGCACCGTAAAAGATGCCGGCCAGCATGATCAGTGCAGTAACCGGCTGAAAATGGAAGGTTACCGGCAGGAGCATGGCGATCGTGGCCACGGGCCCGAGTCCAGGAAGCACTCCGATCAGCGTGCCAAGCACGACCCCGACAAAACAGTAAAAAAGATTGGCCAGCGAAAGCGCAGTGCTAAAACCGAGCGAGAGATTTGCCAGAATTTCCATAGTGTCCTCTTACACTCCGAACCAAGGGCCGATGATGGAAAACGGCAGGCCCAGTCCTTTGACAAAGACCAGGGTACTGAAGGCACTGGTCAGGATGGCCAGCAACAGTGCCGTTTTAAGCTTGAACTTATCGCTCGCCCAAGCGCTTATCAGCACCAGGAGTATCAACGAGGGTACTAGGCCGGCGCCGCGCACCAGCACGCCGAAGAGCGCGACGCTGCCAAGCACAAGCACGATTTCCTTCCAGGAGATCGACTTGATCCGCTCACCTTCGCGAGTGAAAGCCCGGATCATCGAAATGACGCCGACCAGAACGAGCAGTCCGCCCAGTATGGTCGGAAAGTAGCCCGGCCCCATGCGCACGCTCGTCCCAAAGTTGTAATTTCGGGCAACCAGGATCGCGCCGATACCGATCGCGGCGTACATCAAACCTGCGAAAAAATCCTTGGGATGTCTGATCAACGAACTCATAAGCAATCCTCTGTTCGCCCCCGAGGAACCAGCCAGTTCGGGGCCTGCTGCAAAAACAGCAGGCCCCGAATCGAAGAGAGCCTTGTTTCTTTGCCGGAAACCTATGGAATGGCGGAATGAATCAGTCCAGCGTGACCTTGCCGACCTCGACGACCGTCTTCCACTTGGCCAGTTCGGCCTGCAGGAACTTGGCGAATTCCTCCGGCGTCGACGCCGTGACTTCGAATCCCGGGTCGGTCAGCTTCTTCGACGTTTCCGGGTCCTTGAGGGCAGCCATCATCGCTTCATGGATAGCCTTCTTCACGTCGGTCGGCAGTCCCTTCGGCGCGCCAAATGCCTGCCAGGAAGTCACCACGACGTCCTTGTAGCCAAGTTCGACCATCGTCGGAACGTCAGGCAGCAGTGCCGCGCGCTTCTCGGCGGTCACCGCCAGCGCCCTCAGCTTGCCGGCCTTGATATGGCCGATGACGTTGTTCAGGTTCTGGAACGAAGCTTCGGCGTGGCCGGCGACCAGGTCGGCGATGGCCGGGCCGCCGCCCTTGTACGGGACGTGGATGCCGGTGGTGCCGGTGGACATCCAGAACAGCGCGGCCGTCAGGTGGTCGGAGGAACCCGCACCCGAGGACGGGAAGGTGACCTTGTTGGGTTTCAGCTTGAGGTACTCGACCAGTTCCTTGACGTCCTTGGCCGGAACGCTCGGGTGGATCACCAGGACGTTCGGCGACTTGACGGCAACCGTCAGCAGGTCGAAGTCCTTGGCCGGATCGTAAGCCAGGTTCTTCTGCAGGAAAGGGTTGACCGCCCACACACCGATCGAAGCGCACAGGATCGTGTAGCCGTCAGGCGCCGATCGCTTGACTTGGGCAGCGCCGATGGCGCCGGTGGCTCCCGGCTTGTTCTCGACGATGACGGGCTGCCCGAGCTTCTCCGACATCTTCTGCGTCATGATCCGTGCCACCATGTCGGTCGATCCGCCGGGCGGGAACGGTACGATGATGGTCACCGGCTTGTCCGGATACGCCGCGTGTGCTCCTGCCGTCATGACTAGCCCTGCCAGCAGGGCCATGATTGTCTTTTTCATGGTGTTGCTCCTCTCTAGTAAAAATCCCGCTCGTCTCAAGCGCATCCTCGGGATACAAGATGCACCCTTTTCCGTGTCACCGAAATATTCCAAGTGCCGATCCGCTGTTCCAAAGCCGACCGTTGGACGCTCCAGTCTCGCACTTTCTTATCCGCTTTCATTGCCCAGCTTGCTCGGCACTCTTGTCGGCGCTTTAAATCAGGATGGCCCTGAAGACATTAACCCGGATTGCTCATTTGAAACTTCTTGCATGTTCAGTGCTTTGCACGGCATGATGAACTGTTACACGAATTTGTCGCGCAGCGCTTGCGTAGCGCTACGAAAAACGCCCAGATCGCTGCCAACAGCGACGAAGCTCGCTCCCATTTCGATGTAACGACGGGCATCGGCTTCAGCCGGAGCGAGAATGCCGACCGGCTTGCCTTGCGCCCGGGCCCGGTCGAATACCGTCTGCATCGCGTCCTGCGCCTCCGGATGCGAAGGATTACCCAGATGGCCATAGGCGGCGGCCAGATCGGAGGGGCCGATGAAAATGCCATCAACACCGGGTACCGCACAGATGCTGTCGATCGCTTCCACGCCCGCACGATTCTCGATCTGGACCATTACCGTAATGTTGTCGTTGATGATCTTCAGATAATCCTTCACGGTGTTGTAGCGGTTGCTGCGCTGCGCGATCGACACGCCTCGTACGCCTTCGGGCGGATAGCGGGTGGCGGCGACGGCACGTTGCGCTTCTTCAGCCGACTGGACAAAGGGAATCAGGAAGTTGTAGAAGCCGGCATCGAGCAGACGTTTGATTTCAACGGTGTCATTCCATTGCGGCCGGACGACCGGCGCGCTGACGCTGTCTTTCAGCGCCATCAGTTGCGGGATGAAGGACAGCACATCATTGGGCGAGTGCTCGCCATCGAGCAGCAGCCAGTCAAACCCGGCCAGGCCGATGATTTCCGCAGTGATCGGACTGGCCAGCGAACACCAGCAGCCGATCAGCTGCTTGCCGGCAATCAGGTCGCTGCGGAACTGATTGGGGAAAGCGGTATAGGCTTGTATATTGGTCATGATGATTTCCTGTCAGCGCACCAGACACGGGCGCTTGTTGTCAAATTTCCAGTTCGGAATCAGGTACTGCATGGCCGCCGCATCATCGCGTGCGCCCAGGCCCATGGCCTTGTAGGCCCGGTGCGCTTTCTCCACTTCCACCATATCGATCTCGAGACCGAGCCCCGGTCTGGCCGGGACGCGGATCAAGCCGCCTTCGATCTTCAGCGGCTCCCTGGTCAGCCGCTGCCCGTCCTGCCAGATCCAATGGGTATCGATGGCCGTCACCTTGCCCGGCGCCGCAGCACCAACGTGGGTGAACATGGCCAGCGAGATGTCGAAATGGTTGTTCGAATGCGAGCCCCAGGTCAGGCCGAACATGTTGCACATCTGCGCCACGCGTACCGAGCCCTGCATGGTCCAGAAGTGCGGATCGGCGAGCGGGATATCGACCGACTGCAATTGGACCGAGTGCGCCATCTGACGCCAGTCGGTGGCAATCATGTTGGTCGCCGTCGGCAGCCCGGTGGCGCGGCGGAATTCGGCCATCACTTCGCGGCCCGAGAATCCGTTCTCGGCGCCGCACGGATCTTCAGCGTAGGCGAGGATGCCATGCTTGTCGCAGCACAGGCGGATCGCTTCTTCCAGCGACCACGCGCCGTTCGGATCGATCGTGATGCGCGCCTGCGGGAAGCGTTCGTGCAGCGCGATGATGGCTTCCATTTCTTCTTCACCCGAAAGCACGCCGCCCTTGAGCTTGAAATCGTTGAAACCGTAAAGATCGTGCGTCGCTTCGGCCAGGCGCACGATGGATTGCGCGGTCAATGCTTCCTCATTGCGCAGACGGAACCAATCGTTGTCGGCACCCGGTTCGCTGCGATAGTTGAGCGTAGTTTTCTTGCGATCGCCGATATAGAAGAGGTAACCGAGGATCTCGACGGCATCGCGCTGCATGCCTTCGCCCAGGAGAGAAGCCACCGGCACGTTCAGAAACTGGCCCATCAGATCGAGGAAAGCTGATTCAACACCCGTGATCGCGTGAATGGTCGTGCGCTGATCAAAGGTCTGCAGGCCGCGGCCACCGGCATCGCGGTCAGCAAAGGTCTTGCGCATGGCGTTGAGAATGTTGTTGTACTCACCCAACGTCTTGCCGATGATCAGCGGACGGGCGTCTTCGATGGTCTGGCGAATCTTCTCGCCGCCCGGCACTTCACCGAGTCCGGTATTGCCGGCGCTGTCCTTCAGGATGACGATGTTGCGCGTGAAGTAGATGCCGTGAGCTCCGCTCAGGTTAAGTTCCATGCTGTCCTGGCCAGCGACCGGGATCACTTGCATCCCGGTAATGCTCGGAGCCCCGCCGCAATTCGTTTGGTTCTGACTCACAAAAATCTCCAATAACAGATTATTCAGATAATTCCCGGATCAGGCGATCATGCGGCCAAGGCTTAGCCGCATCGGATCGCACTTCCGCCGCAGTCGTGAGCTGATGGACGGTGGATTGATGCGCGGCCTTGCCGCCACCGATCATCATCTGGCTGATGCTGTTCAATATTCCGCTGTAACCAGCATCTCGGCAGGCATTTTTATCCGGAAAATATTATTTTCTCGAACTCACTTCTCATAAGTCGTCGTACGTCTGATTTCGAAGTATAATTATTCCGTATCATTTTGCAAGCGGAAATTTACCTAGCCGGATCGACTGCCATCATGGACGCATCAAAGACTCCCGCCCTGCCTCGAAAACGCTCTCGTAGCCTTGCCCAGGAGGTCATGAATGATTTGAGCGAGAAGATCCGCCGCGGCCTTTACGCACCAGGCGACAAACTTCCTACCGAACCCGAAGTCATGGCCGAACAAGGCGTCAGTCGCACCGTCGTGCGTGAAGCCATGTCCCGATTGCAGGCCGCCGGTTTTGTCGAAACCCGGCATGGCATAGGCACGTTTGCTTTGCCCCTTCCGGCTTCGACCCTGTCTTCGCCGGATCTGACAACTGTCGTCACGATCCGTGACGTGCTGGCCATGCTGGAATTGCGCATCAGCCTGGAAACCGAAGCGGCGGGCCTCGCCGCGTTGCGCCGCTCGGAGGAACACCTCGAACTGATGCAGCGCGCCGTCGAAACCATTGAAGAGAACATCAACAAAGGGGCGAGCTCCGTAGATGCGGACTTCCAGTTTCATTTGCAGATCGCGCTGGCCACAGGCAACAAGTATTTTGAGGATTTCTACCGCCATCTGGGCACCACGACGATACCCCGCACGCGCCTGGATACGACGAGATTATCGCCGGAACCCGCCCAGGATTATCTGTACCGGACCAATCGCGAACACCAGTATATCCTCGATGCGATTGCGCGAAAGGACCCTGAAATGGCGCGCGCGAGCATGCGCATGCATCTCTCCAACAGCAGCGAAAGGCTGCGCCGCGCCAGCGAGGCAGCAGATCAGCAAGTAAAGATGATGCAGGACGCACAGCCCTCTGAGACCTCGAATAGTCGTACGACGTCTTAACCAAAATGAGGCCGCCGGTGTGCGCAGCAGCTTATTCTTGCGCTTCCTGTCCCACCCTCTGCGCCATCGTCCTGAGCAAGAACCTGATCGGTGCCGGCAGCGCCGCCGTTTCGATCGCTTCATATTCAAGCCACTGCCAGCCGGCTTCGGCCACCAGCCGGGTCTTTACCTCGACACGGCAGAGCAGCGGCTGAATGTGCAGGTGAAAATGGCTGAAGGTGTGCCTGAACGGCAACAAGGCCTGCATCGCCAGCAGTCGGCAACCGTAACGCCGAGTTAACTCTCGTGCTTCGGCCACGCCGCCTTCGGGCAGGGTCAGCAGTCCGCCCCAGATGCCTGCCGGTGGCCGACGTTCAAGAAGCACACGATTTCCATCCGTAAGTATCAGCAGGCCTGTTTCGCGTTCAGGCAGCACTTTTCTTGGTTTGGCAACGGGTAATTCGGCCTGCCGTCCTTCGCGCCGGGCAATGCAGATTTCGTGCATCGGGCAGGCATTGCAGAATGGCTTGCGCCGGCTGCACAGCGTCGAGCCCAGATCCATTAAGCCTTGCGTGTAAGCCCCAATGTTTCTGGCCGGCAGCAGCGCGTCGGCCAGCCGCCACATTTCCTTTTGCGTAGTCGCCGAGCCGGGAAAACCCTCAATGCCAAAACAACGCGCCAGAACACGCTTGACGTTGCCGTCGAGAATTGCTGCACGCTGCCCGAAGGCAAACACACTGATGGCCGCCGCTGTGGAGCGGCCGATGCCCGGCAATTCGGCGATGGCTTGTGCTTCTTTCGGGAACTGGCCAGCGCAATCGGTAACAATGACCTGTGCGCAGCGATGCAGGTTGCGCGCCCGAGCGTAATAGCCCAGACCGGCCCAGAGCTCGAGCACCGGTTCAAGCGCTGACCGGGCCAGTGCTTCGATCGTCGGGAAACGCTCGAGGAACCGGGAGTAATACGGAATAACCGTACTGACCTGTGTTTGCTGCAGCATGATCTCGGCAAGCCAGATGCGATAGGCGTCGCGTGTCTGCTGCCAGGGCAGGTCATGGCGCCCGTGTTTCTGTTGCCAGCGAATCAGGCAGGCTGAAAACGCATCATCGCTCATGCACGCACCGGCGAAAAACAGCAGGATTGTTCAAGTGTCTCGACAGCCAAGGGCTGCAAGGCGATAATTCGGTTGATGCAACGCCGCTTGCCACAGTGTTCTGAACGTAGCCAATGGATACCGACAGCATCACGAAACTCCTGAACTTCTGTGAACAGAACCGATCTTAGCATGCCTCCTTATTTCACCCGGATCGCCCGATGACCCACACCAGCGCTTCTGCGCACACCCCCGAGATGGCGACGGCTGTTGTCGACCCGTCCAACCCGACTGGCGCTAGCGGGCGCGGCCCTGCCTCGTCCAAAAACGACTGCTGCCGCGATTTTCGCAGCACGCTTGGCCGCTTTGCGACCGGCGTAACCGTTGTCAGCGCACGCTCAGCGGATGGAGAGCCGATCGGCGTAACGATCAGTTCGTTCAACTCGGTTTCGCTCGAGCCACCACTCATTCTCTGGAGCCTGTCACTGAGTTCGCCGAATCTGGAAGCCTTCCGTAATGCAAGCCACTACGCGGTCAATGTGCTTTCCGTCGACCAGCAGGCAATCTCCGACCGCTTCGCTTCGCGCAGCAACAAAAGCTTCGAGGGCATTCCCTGGTTCGCTGGACTTGGCGGCGTGCCATTGATCGAAGGCTGCTGCGCCGGTTTCGAATGCACGAACGAGGCGCATTATCCGGGTGGCGATCACCTTATCTTTGTCGGACGTGTTGAGCGTTTTGCCGAGGGCCAGGCCATGTTGCCACTGCTCTTCCATAACGGCCGCTACTGCCAGCTTGACGCCGGCAAGGCTGGCGGCTGAATCCGCTCAGGAAAACTGCAGGATTGCGGCGCATCAATTAGAATTGAACTTGCTCGCAGATCAACCGGGAAACCACAATGGATAACAAGCAGCCATACTCTTCGCAGAAAATCATGCTCATCACCATTGTCGTGGCCATCGTCCTGATTGTTGTCATCTGGCCACTTTCCATGCTCGGCAAGGGCGGCGCCAAAACAGACAACAGTGATGACGCCGAACTGCGCATCCAGCCCGTCGCCCGGGTGGAAATGCAAAAGGCCGTCGCCATCTCCGATGGCAAACCGCGTGACGGAGCGACGATTTACAACTCGATCTGCAAGGCCTGCCATGAAGCTGGTCTGGCTGGCGCACCGAAGACGGGCGACAAACCGGCTTGGGCAGCTCGGATTGCCACCGGCAATGCCGCACTGCTCAAGGCTGCGATCAACGGCAAGAATGCCATGCCGCCGAGGGGTGGTGCGGCTGATCTGAGTGATGCCGAACTCAAGGCAGCGGTGAGTTTCCTGGTCGACAAGGCAAAGTAAGACCAGCGCAGAATCCTGATCGGCAAAAAGGGGAGGCCGCATATCCGGCCTCCCCTTTTCGTTGCCCCGCCCGGCGAGCCGGACCGCGCAGCTACTATTGCTCGCGATTACTTCTTTGCCGCCGGAACGGCAGCGGAGGCTGCGGCCGGTGTGGGTGCGGCAGTTGCGGCAGGCGTGGCGACCGGTGACGCTTCAGTCTTCTTCGCTGCCTTTTGTTTTACCTTGGCTTTCTTCTCACCCTTTACGGCGTCCTTCTTTTCTTCGGCCTTGACGGCCGGTTTGGCGGCCGGAGTTACCACCGGGGCAAGGGCAGCAGGGGCCGGAGACGCAACAGCCGGCTTGACGGCTTCAACCGGTTTGGCCGGAGCAGCGGCAGGAGCCTGGGCGAAAACAAGGGAACCGAATGTAGCAGCGACGGCAAAAGCGATGATGTTCTTGAGCATTTTTATCTCCTGGTTAGTATGAGTTCGATACTCGGTCGGTTCGTTGCAGTGAGAATTTTGTTCCGGCCTTACCAACATTAACGCGGCGCGTTTCACCCGACTTTGACACGGGTTTCCGGGCATTGAGCCGCCAAAACCCTAGATACATGGATTGTTGATTTTCGGAGCCCGTAGGCTCTACGATAGGGCCCATGTACCTACGCGAGAGCAAACAACGGCGGGCGGATGGCAGCGTCGTGACCTACCTGCAACTGGCGGAGAATGTCTGGGATGCCGCCAAGGGAAGGTCGCAAGCGAGCATTGTCCACAACTGCGGGCGAGGCGACGATCCCGAAGTGGTTGAACGTCTGCGACGACTGGCCAAGAGCATCCTGCGCCGATGCTCGCCGGAAGAGATCGTCGATGCCGGCGGCGACTGGCGGCTGATCTGCGCCTGGCCCTACGGCGACCTCTACGTCCTCGAAGCCATCTGGAAGCAGCTAGGTATCGACGCCATCGTGCGGCAGCAGGCTGGCACGCGGCATCTCGGCTTCGATGTCGAGCGGGCTCTGTTTGCCTTGGTCGCTAACCGTGCCTGCGCCCCGGCCTCGAAACTCTACTGCCATGAACAGTGGCTCAAAGAAGACGCCCATATCGACGGGACGCAGGATCTGAAACTGCACCAGCTTTACCGCGCCATGGACTTCCTGGAAGCGAACAAGGACGCCATCGAGCAAGCCATCTTCCACCGCGTGGCCGACCTGCTCAATCTCGACGTGGAGGTGATCTTCTACGACACCACCTCGCTGCACTTCGAAATCGATGCGGAAGACGAAGGCGACAAGGATGGCCAGGTTCACGGCAGTGCGACGGCAGGCAAGAAGCTCTACGCCGCTCCCCGCAAGCGTGGTCACAGCAAGAACGGCCGCGGCGACGTACCGCAGATCGTGGTCGGCATGGCCGTCACCCGGGACGGATTCCCGGTGCGCCACTGGGTGTTTCCCGGCAACACGGTCGACGTCACCACAGTTGCCCGGGTCAAGGACGACCTGCGCGGTTGGCAACTCACCCGCTGCCTCTTCGTCGGCGATGCCGGAATGGTCTCGCAGGCCAACTTGCAAGCACTATCCAAGGGCGGCGGAAAGTACCTGCTGGCGATGCCGATGCGCTGTGGTGACGAAGTCACCGAGGACGTGCTCTCGCGTCCGGGGCGCTATCGCACCGTCGCCGAGAATCTGGAGGTCAAGGAGGTCATCGTCGGTGAGGGTGAGCGACGGCGACGCTATGCGGTCTGTTTCAATCCGCTGGAAGCCACGCGTCAGAAGTCGCATCGGGAAGAACTCTTGAACGAGTTGGAGGCGGAACTGGCCAGCCTGTCCGATCTGGCCAAAGAGGGCCACACGAAACGGGTTTGCGCCTTGCGCACCAGCGCACGCTACGGGCGCTTGCTGAAGGAGACAAAGCAGGGGCTGGCGATCGACCGACAGGCCATCGCCGAACTGGAACGATTCGACGGCAAGTTCGTCGTGCATAGTAACGACGACACGCTCACGGCGGAAGACATGGCGCTCGGTTACAAACAGCAGCAGCGGGTGGAAGAAGCCTGGCGGACCATGAAGAGCGGATTGAAGATGCGTCCGGTGTTCCACTGGGCGCCGCATCGCATTCATGCCCACATCGCTATCACGGTGTTGTCCCTGTTGCTTGAACGCACCATCGAGCACGCGTGTCAGGATACGTGGCGCACTATCCGGGATGATCTGAAACGGGTCCAACTGGCGCTATTGTTTAGCCCCCATGGTCGTGTCTGGCAGGTGACCGAGCCTTCGCCGGATGCCGCTAACCGATTGAAAGCACTGAAAATAAAGCCGCCAAAACCAATCTTGAATCTGGATTGAGCACTATTCTCGCCTAGATACACACCCATTTCGGCATCTTCGCCGAATGCCTTGCGCCATGCGGCTTTCCGAGGAGCGTGTTACTTGGCGGTGTCAAAGTCGGGTTTCA
>JAIFKU010000137.1 GCA_020049495.1 Accumulibacter sp. | reverse complement strand
TTAGACCGTTGCCTTGAAGAAGCCACTTCCGGCGCGCTGAACTTCGGGCGGAACCAGGCACTTCTTGTATTCGATGTGGTACGAAAATTCGTCACGGAAATGCTTGATGAAACTCTGTACCGGCATCGACGCAGCATCGCCCAGCGCACAGATGGTGCGCCCCATGATGTTGGTCGTCACGCTGCCGAGCAGATCGAGATCTTCCGGCCGGCCCTGTCCGTTTTCGATGCGATGCACGATCTTGTACATCCAGCTGGTACCTTCACGGCAGGGTGTACACTGCCCGCAGGACTCTTCGAAATAGAAAAAGGAAAGCCGTTCAAGCGCCTTCACCATGCAGGTCGTTTCATCCATGACGATGACGGCGCCGGAGCCGAGCATGGAACCGGCCTTGCTGATGCAATCGTAGTCCAGCGTGCAGTCCATGATGACGCCGGCGGGCAGCACCGGTGCCGAGGACCCCCCGGGAATACAGGCCTTGAGCTTGCGCCCGCCGCGCATGCCGCCGGCCATTTCGAGCAGGGTCGCGAACGGCGTGCCGAGCGGAACTTCAAAGTTGCCCGGCTTGTTGACGTGGCCGGAAACCGAGAACAGTTTGGTACCGCCGTTGTTGGCCTTGCCGGCTTCAAGATAAGCTTCGGCACCCAGGTTGAAGATGAAGGGAACGGCCGAGAACGTTTCGGTGTTGTTGATCGTCGTCGGCTTGCCATACAGACCGTAACTGGCCGGGAACGGCGGCTTGAAGCGCGGCTGGCCCTTCTTGCCCTCGATCGATTCGAGCAGCGCGGATTCCTCGCCGCAGATGTAAGCGCCGTATCCGTGATGGGCAAACAACTCGAAGTCGAAGCCGGAACCCAGGATGTTCTTGCCGAGTAGACCGGCAGCGCAGGCCTCGTCCAGCGCAGCCTCAAAACGCTGGTAGATATCCCAGATCTCGCCGTGGATGTAGTTATAGCCGCGCGCGGCGCCCACCGCGTAGGCGGCGATGGTCATGCCTTCGATGACCGAATGCGGGTTGTAGCGCAGGATATCGCGGTCCTTGAAGGTACCGGGTTCACCTTCGTCGGTATTGCAGACGACGTACTTGCCGTCCTTGAAATCTTTCGGCATGAAGCTCCACTTCAGGCCGGTCGGAAAACCGGCACCGCCACGACCGCGCAGTGAGGATTTCTTGACTTCATCGATCACCTGCGCGGGCGACATCTTTTCCGCCAGGATCTTCTTCAGTGCCGCATAACCACCACGCTTGACATAGTCGTCCAGCCGCCAGGCATTATCGCCGTCGAGTCCGACGGTAAGCATCGGATTGATTGCGCCGAGGATCGCCATTATTCGAGCTCCGCCAGCAGTTTGTCGATTTGCTCGGGCAACATGCAACTGCACATGCGGCGGTTATTGACCAGCATCACCGGCGCGTCGCCACAGGCGCCCATGCACTCGCCTTCCTTGAGCGTTATTTTTCCGTCCGCAGTCGTTTCGTTGAAACCGACGCCCAGTTTTTGCTTGAGGTATTCACCGGCATCGACACCGCCGGAAAGCATGCACGGCAGATTGGTACACACCGTCAGCTTGTATTTTCCGACCGGTTTCAGGTCATACATGTTGTAAAAGCTGGCGACCTCGTAAGCCGCCATCGGCGCCATGCCAAGATAGTTGGCAACGAATTCGATCGCCTCGGTAGTCAGCCAGCCCTGCTCTTCCTGGGCAATGGCCAATGCCGCCATGACGGCCGACTGTTTCTGGTCGGCCGGGTACTTGGCGATCTCCCGATCGATTCTCTTCAAGGATTCTGTAGTCAGCATCAGCGGTCAATCTCGCCAAAAACGATGTCAATTGTACCGACCATGGTTACCACGTCGGCAATCATGTGGCCACGCGCCAGTTCATCCATTGACGACAGGTGAACGAAACTTGGCGAACGTATCTTCAGACGGTACGGCTTGTTCGCCCCATCCGAGATCGCATAAATACCGAACTCGCCTTTCGGGTGCTCAATAGCCGAGTACACTTGCCCTTCAGGGACATGCATGCCCTCGGTACACAGCTTGAAGTGGTGGATCAACTCCTCCATGTTCGACTTCATGCTCGCCCGCGGGGGGGCCGCCACCTTGTAGTCATCGCTGATCACCGGACCGGGATGGACACGCAGCCAGTCAATGCACTGTTTTATGATGCGGTTCGACTGGCGCAATTCCTCGACACGAACGAGATACCGGTCATAACAATCACCGGTCACACCGACCGGAATGTCGAAATCGAGGCGGTCATAGACTTCGTAGGGCTGTTTCTTGCGCAGGTCCCAGGCGATCCCGGATCCGCGCAGCATCGGGCCGGTAAAACCCAGTTGCATGGCACGTTCGGGAGACACAATGCCGACATTGACCAGACGTTGCTTCCAGATACGGTTATCGGTCAGCAGGGTTTCATATTCATCGACCAATTTCGGGAAACGGCTGACGAAATCATCGAGGAAATCGAGCAGGGTTCCACTACGCGCCTCATTGATCTGCTTCAGCTTGGCGGCGCTCTTCCACTTGGATGCCTTGTACTGCGGCATGCTGTCCGGCAAGTCACGATAGACGCCGCCCGGGCGATAGTAGGCGGCGTGCCAGCGCGTGCCGGAAACGGCTTCATAGCAATCAATCAGATCCTCGCGCTCGCGCATGGCGTAAAGCATCATGGTCATCGCACCGACATCGATTCCGTGCGCGCCAATCCACAGCAGATGGTTCAGGATACGAGTTACTTCGTCAAACATCACGCGGATGTACTGCGCGCGGATCGGCACTTTGATATCCGCCAGGCTTTCGATTGCCAGACAGTACGCGTGCTCGTTGCACATCATCGACATGTAATCGAGACGGTCCATGTACGGGACCGACTGTACCCAGGTCTTTGTTTCCGCCAGTTTTTCGGTCGCACGATGCAGCATTCCGATGTGCGGATCGGCGCGTACCACGACTTCACCGTCGAGTTCGAGCACCATGCGCAACACCCCGTGCGCAGCCGGATGCTGCGGCCCGAAATTTAGTGTGTAGTTCTGGATATCAGGCATTTTCCACGTCCCCGTAGCTCGCTTCCCGGATAATTCGCGGCGTGATCTCGCGCGGCTCGATGGTCACCGGTTGATAAATCACGCGTTGCTGATCGGGGTCATAACGCATCTCGACATAACCGGAAATGGGGAAATCCTTGCGGAATGGATGACCGATAAAACCATAGTCGGTAAGAATCCGGCGCAAATCAGCATGGCCCGGGAAAACAATCCCGTACAGGTCGAAGGCTTCACGCTCGAACCAGTTCACCGAATTCCAGATGGAAACAACTGAAGGCAGCGAAGGGAAATCGTTTTCCGGCGCAAAGCAGCGAACACGCAGCCGCCAGTTGTGCGTAATCGAAATCAGATGGCTGACAGCGGCAAAGCGCTTGCCAGACCAATCACCATGTCCATAGGTGGAATAATCGACCCCGCACAGGTCCATCAACTCCTCGAAACGCAACTCCGGCTCATCGTGCAGGGTCGCCATCACCTCGAGATAATCGCTGGCATCAACGTCGATAGTGATTTCACCACGGGCGAGCTGAAGTGCACCGACTCGATCTCCGAGATGCTTTTGCAGGTTCTGGCTAAGCACTTCAAGCTTGGCGGACATGGTCAAAACTCCGAACTCTCGGTTGGATTAGCGGGCGATGGTACTGGTACGGCGAATCTTGTTCTGCAACTGGATCAGGCCATAAATCAGCGCTTCAGCCGTTGGCGGGCATCCGGGAACATAGATATCGACGGGAACGATGCGGTCACAACCACGGACAACCGAATAGGCATAGTGATAATAACCGCCGCCATTGGCACAAGACCCCATGGAAATCACCCAGCGCGGCTCGGCCATCTGGTCATAAACCTTGCGCAGCGCCGGCGCCATCTTGTTGCACAGCGTGCCGGCGACAATCATCACGTCGGACTGGCGCGGACTGGGGCGGAAAACAATGCCGAAACGATCCAGATCGTAGCGCGAACAACCGGCATGAATCATTTCAATCGCACAGCAGGCCAGACCAAAGGTCATCGGCCACATGGAACCGGTGCGCATGTAGTTGATCAGCTTGTCGGCTGTCGTGGTAATGAAACCTTCCTGAAGAATGCCATCAATACCCATCGTTCACTCCCAATCCAGCGCGCCTTTGGCCCAGGCATAGACATAGCCAACGACCAGAATGGCGATGAAAACCAGCATCTCGATAAACCCGAACCACTTGACCGAATCGGTGTGCACGATCTCCTTGAAGATCGACGCCCAGGGGATCAGGAAGGCAACTTCGAGATCGAACAGGATGAACAGGATGGATATCAGGTAATAACGCACATCGAATTTCATGCGGGCGTCTTCGAAGGCCTCGAAGCCGCACTCGTAGGGCGACAGCTTTTCGCTGTTCGGGCGATGTGGTGCCACCATCAGCCCCGTGATCACGGGTGCGATCCCGAATACGATGCCTAACAGGATGAAGACAAATACCGGGAAGTAGTTTTCAAGCATGATCCGCCACGCTATCACTCATATTCAGATCAGAACCACCCTTATCGGATGACTCCAGTTGGTGCCGACGATGAGACTCGAACTCATACGACCTAAGTCACTACCCCCTCAAGATAGCGTGTCTACCAATTTCACCACGTCGGCACTGCCACATACGGACAAGGGGGGATTGAAACGAGGAAAACACCATCCCACCTCAGCCTTGCAACTCACTTACTTCGGAATATCCTTTGTCTTCGAGCCAGAATCCACAGGGCTTCCCGCCTTATCGGCCGAGGTGTCAGCCGGTAGCGAAAGCGGCTGCGATTTTACCGCATCCTGCATCACGCTGCCAGTCGTTCTTGGCTTGTTGGAAGCGATATAGGCCAGTGTAAGGCTGGTTATGAAAAACACCGCAGCCAGTACAGCCGTTGTCCGGCTGAGGAAGTTGGCCGATCCCGTTGCACCAAACAGGCTGCCCGAGGCACCACTGCCGAAAGCGGCACCCATATCGGCACCCTTGCCGTGCTGCACCAGCACGAGACCGATGACTCCGATCGCGGACAGGATATGAACCAGCAAAATTGTAGAAAACAGATAGTCCATGTTGCCTCTTTATTGAGCCGCTGCGCGACAAATCGCCAGAAAGTCAGAAGCCACCAAAGACGCGCCACCAATCAGCCCGCCATCGATATCAGGCATGCCAAACAGTTCGGACGCATTGGACGGCTTGACACTGCCACCATACAGAATTTGCAGTCCATCGGCGACCTTGGCGTCGGCGGTGGCGATCTGCGCGCGAATTGCCGCGTGCACTTCCTGCGCCTGCCCGGAGGTCGCCGTACGACCTGTTCCAATGGCCCAGACCGGCTCATAGGCCACGACAGCACCAGAGAACGCCGCAACGCCAACGCGCTTCAAGACAGCATCGATCTGAGCTGAAACCACTTCAACGGTTTGCCCAGCTTCGCGCTGGGCCAGCGTTTCGCCGACGCAAAGCACCGGGCGCAAGCCGGCCGCCAGTGCGGCAGCAAACTTCTCGGCGACCAGAGCACTCGATTCGCCGTAGATTGCACGCCGCTCGGAGTGGCCAACGAGAACATAACGACAGGCGAAATCCTGCAGCATTGCGGCGCTGACTTCACCCGTAAACGCACCCTGTGCCTGTTCGCTCAGATTCTGGGCGCCCCAGCTTACGCACGTTGTGCTCAGCACCGACTGCGCCTGTGCCAGATAAGGAAAAGGAACACAAACCGCAGCCGTCATGCCACGCAATTCAGTGACGCCGGCGACGACGTCCTGAAGCAACTGCAGGTTGGTCTTTAACCCGCCGTGCATTTTCCAATTACCTGCTACCAGTTTTTGACGCATAGGACACCCTGTGCAAAAGAGGCGAATTATAGCCAGAGAGAGCACACGCGGTCAATGAAAGACTAGGCCTGTGGATATGCGGTCAAAATCCACCGCGAAGGCGCAAAGGGGCAAAGACGATGCAAGGAACTCCAGCCGAAACAGAAAGATACCAACGATTTTATCGTCCTTTGCGCCACCTTGATATCTTTGCGATACCTTCGCCCCTTTGCGTATTTGCGGTAGGTGCTGATCTTGCAGTGCGATAGCCTAGCCGAAGCGACCGGTAATATAGTCCTCGGTCTCTTTTTTCTTGGGCTTGATGAAAACTTGGTCGGTAAGACCGAACTCGATCATTTCACCCAGATACATATAGGCCGTGTAGTCAGAGATTCGTGCTGCCTGCTGCATGTTGTGGGTAACGATGGCAATCGTGAATTCGGTTTTCAGTTCTGAAATCAGTTCCTCGATGCTCATGGTGGAAATCGGGTCAAGAGCCGACGTTGGCTCGTCGAGCAACAGCACTTCCGGCTTTACGGCAATGCCGCGTGCAATGCACAGGCGTTGCTGCTGGCCGCCGGAAAGGCTCATGCCGCTCTGCTTGAGCTTGTCCTTGGTTTCATTCCACAATGCCGCCTTCTTCAGCGCCCATTCGACGCGCTGCTCCATTTCATACATCGACAGCCTTTCGTTCAGGCGCACGCCGAAGGCGATGTTCTCGTAAATCGACATCGGGAACGGCGTTGGCTTCTGGAACACCATGCCGACCTTGGCACGCAGCGCATTCGTATCCACCTTGCGGTCAAGAATATTCTGGCCATCGAGCAACAATTCACCGCTGGCATGCTGGTCGGGATAGAGGTCGTACATCCGATTCATCGTGCGCAACAGCGTCGACTTGCCGCAACCCGACGGGCCAATGAAGGCCGTGACGTGGCGCTTGAAAATTTCCAGATTGATGGATTTCAGTGCATGAAACTTGCCGTAATAGAAATCAAGATTCTTGAAAACCATCTGCGCTTCAAGCGTAGTTGTCGGTTCATTCATGGCCAGAGATTGATTGGTAGCGTTCATTGTTTGAGCCGTTTCACAGTTTATGCTTGGCGCGGAAAAGAATACGCGCAATGATATTCAGACCCAGCACGCCGAGAGTGATCAAAAACACACCGGCCCAGGCCAGTTCCTGCCAATCCTTGAAAGGGCTCATGGCAAACTTGAAGATGGTCATCGGCAGGTTGGCGATGGGCTTGTTCAGATCAAGGCTCCAGAACTGGTTTGACAGTGCCGTGAACAATAAAGGCGCTGTTTCACCGGCAATCCGCGCTACCGCCAGCAGGATGCCGGTAATCACTCCGGCCATCGACGCTTTCAGCGCCACCTTCATGATGACGATACGCTTGGGGGCACCCAAGGCAAACGCGGCCTCGCGCAGCGAATCAGGAACAAGATTGAGCATGTTTTCTGTCGTTGATAACACCACTGGAATGACGATCAGCGCTAGGGCGATGACGCCGGAAAAGCCCGAGAAGTTACCCATTTGCGCGACATAGATGGCGTAAACGAAGAGTCCGATGACGATGGAGGGAGCGGATAAGAGAAGACTGTTGACAAAGCGTGTGGTTCGACCGAGCCAGGTTCGTTGCCCGTATTCCGCCAGGTAGATACCGGCCAGAATGCCGATTGGTGCGCCCAGCGCTGTTGCCAGTCCCACCAGCAGCAGACTGCCGGCGATGGCGTTCGCCAGACCACCCTCGCTCGAATTCGGCGGGGGGGTCATCTTGGTAAACAGATCGAGTGACAAGCCGGCGACGCCGAGTTCGAGGGTCGTGAAAAGAATCCAGATCAGCCAGAACAGGCCGAAGGCCATGGCGGCCATTGACAAGGCCAAAGCAGCCTTGTTGATTATCTGACGTTGTCGTAGTAATTCCATCGCCGCCTCAGGTCTTTGTTCCTTCCTGTTTCGACAAGCGAAGCAGGAGCAGCCTGGAAAATACCAGCACAACCAGAGTGATGAAGAACAGAATCAGGCCCAGTTCGATCAGCGATGCCGTATAAATCCCCGGCGTCGCTTCGCCGAACTCGTTGGCCAGCGTCGAGGCGATGCTGTTTCCGGGAGCAAAGAGCGATATGCCAGTGATCGAACTGCTGTTGCCGATCACGAAAGTCACGGCCATCGTCTCGCCCAGCGCACGCCCCAAGCCAAGCATGATGCCGCCGATGACACCGACCTTGGTATAGGGCAGGACGATGTTCCACACCACTTCCCAGGTCGTGGAACCCACCGCGTAGGCCGATTCCTTGAGCATGGCCGGCGTCACCTCGAACACATCGCGCATCACCGAAGCAATGAACGGGATGATCATGATGGCAAGAATGATTCCAGCCGAGAGAATGCCGATACCCAAGGGCGCACCGCTGAACAACTCGCCGATCAGCGGCAGTCTGCCCAGAGTACCGGCCAGCAGAGGCTGCACGTATTTGGAAAAGATCGGTACGAAAACCATCAAACCCCACATTCCGTAGACAATCGAAGGTACCGCCGCCAGCAGTTCGATGGCGGTGCCCAGCGGACGGCGCAACCAGACCGGCGACAATTCGGTCAAAAAGAGCGCGATACCGAAGCTCACCGGGACCGCAATGACGAGCGCGATCAGCGAAGTGACAACCGTTCCGTAAATCGGTGTCAGCGCACCGAACTGCTCTATTGGCGGATTCCAGTCCCGGCTCCAGAGAAAGCCAAAGCCGAATTTCTGCAGTGCCGGCCAGGAACTGATGACCAGCGAAATGATGATGCCCACCAACATCACCAGGGTCAGTGCGGCAAAGGCACGGGTCACGTTGAAGAACAACCAGTCGCCGAATTTATGGCTGACTGCGGGAACATCCGCTATAGAATTATGTGTCAGACTCATTGCTTAACAGACAAAGTCAGGATGAAAAAATCCGCACCTCCAACGAGGAGGCACGGACCGGGAAATTTCAACTTACTTGCCACCCGTATAAACAGGCTTGCCTGAAGCGTCCTTGATCTGGCTCCAGGACGACTGGATCAGCTTGACCAGACTATCGGGCAACGGGACATACTCAAGTTCCTCGGCCAGTTTGTTGCCATTCTTGTACGACCACTCAAAGAATTTGAGTGCTTCGGCGGCCTGTGCCGGCTTATCCTGCATCTTGTGCATCAGAATGAAGGTGGCACCCGTGATCGGCCAGGAATCCTTACCCGGTTCTTCAGTCAGGATTTCGTAGAACGCCGACTTGCTCCAGTCCGCATTCGCCGCGGCGGCCTTGAAGGTCACATCGTCCGGCGCGACGAAATTGCCGGCGGCGTTTTTCAGGACGGCATGGGTCATCTTGTTCTGTTTGGCATAGGCATATTCGACATAACCTATGGATCCGGGCAAACGCATCACAAAGGCTGAAACGCCCTCGTTTCCTTTGCCACCAAGACCGACCGGCCATTGCACGGCCGTGCCTTCACCCACCTTCTGCTTCCATTCGGGGCTGACCTTGGACAGGTAATTACTGAAGATGAAAGTCGTTCCCGAACCATCGGCACGGCGCACCACGCCGATGTCCTGATTGGGCAAGTTGACTCCGGGATTAAGCTCGACAAGAGCCTTGTCGTTCCACTTGTTGATCTTGCCGAGATAGATGTCGGCCAGCAAAGCACCGGTCAACTTGAGCTGGCCAGCCTTGACATCGGGCAGATTGAACACGGGCACAACGCCACCGACCACGGTCGGGAACTGAATCAGCCCGTCCTTGTCGAGAGCCTCTGGCTTCAGCGGCATGTCGGAAGCACCGAAATCGACGGTCTTGGCGGTAATCTGCTTGATGCCGCCACCGGAACCGATGGACTGGTAATTCATCTTGTTGCCGGTCGCCTTCTGATAGGCATCGGCCCACTTGGCGTAAATCGGAGCGGGGAAGGAAGCGCCAGCACCGGTGACTTCTGCGGCTTGGGCGGTCATTGACAGCGAAGCCGCAACGAGGGATAAAGCGAGACTTTTGATGAGTTTCAAGATAATTGCTCCTAAGCAGGATTGGTTGATCGGTCGAACGGTTCGATATTACCGCCCAAATATTTCAGTTCCGTTACAAAACAGAGAAATCAATCCTTGGACGGAAATGTCCTCCCCACGAAGTTTCGGCGCGGTCAGATCAGGATGAAACCGCTTCACGTACTTCCGCTGCGAGCGTTTCAGCCGACGCCTGTACTTTCTCCGCATCACGTCCTTCAACCATCACCCGCAACAGGGGCTCGGTTCCCGAGGCGCGCAGCAGCACTCGCCCTTCGCTGCCAAGACCTGCTTCAACGGCCTCACGGGCGGCGCTGATGCGCGGCTGATCCTTCCAGGAAAAACCCTTGACCAGCGGCACATTGATCAATACCTGCGGATAGAGTACTAGTTGCCCGAGCAAGCTCCCGAGATCCCCGCCTTCCTCGCGCAACGCGCAGAGCACCTGCAGGGCGGAAACGATGCCATCGCCGGTGGTGTGCCGGTCGAGGCATAGGATATGACCCGAATTCTCGCCCCCGAACAACCAGCCCTTTTCGCCCAGCATTTCCAGCACATAACGGTCACCGACGTCGGCACGGGCAAAAGGCACCTTCAATCCAGCCAGAACGTGCTCAAAAGCCAGATTGGTCATCAGCGTTCCCACCACGCCGGCAACCGGCCCTTGCCGCAGACGGCTGCGCACGACCGCCAGCAGCAGCTGATCGCCGTCATAAACCTGGCCTGCAGCATCGACCATCATCACGCGATCCGCGTCACCATCGAGGGCGATCCCCAGATCGGCCTGGTGCGCGAGAACAGCCTTGCTCAACGCAGCGGGCGCCGTCGCCCCGACGTCCTTGTTTATATTGAGACCATTGGGTTCGGCACCGATGGCGATCACCTCCGCCCCCAGTTCGTGGAAGACATGCGGCGCAATGTGATAGGCCGCACCATGCGCGCAATCGACGACGATCTTCAGTCCGCGCAGATCGAGGTCATTCGGGAAAGTACTCTTGCAGAATTCGATGTAGCGTCCGGCGGCATCATCAATCCGGCGGGCACGGCCAAGTTCTGCCGACTGGACACAAACCAGCGGCATATCCATGCCGGCTTCAATTCTCGTTTCCAGTGCATCATCGAGCTTGCTGCCGTGCGCCGAGAAGAACTTGATACCGTTATCGTAGAACGGATTATGCGAGGCCGAAATGACGATACCCGCCTGCAGGCGCAGTGCCCGCGTCAGGTAAGCCACAGCCGGCGTCGGCATCGGTCCGACCAGACAGACATCCACCCCGGCCGCCGAGAAACCGGCTTCGAGAGCCGCTTCCAGCATATAACCGGAGATTCGCGTGTCCTTGCCGATGAGCACGGCCGGGCGCACGCCGGCCTTGAGCTGACCACGCGCCGATTCGTTTTCGACCAGCACCTTGCCAGCCGAATAGCCGAGGCGCATCACGAAATCCGGGGTAATCGGGGACTGCCCCACCCGACCGCGCACGCCGTCGGTACCAAAATATTTCCTTGTCAATTGCTTTCTCCCCGCCTTACCGGAATGGTCAGGCATTCAAGGTCGTCATTGTACTTAAACCTCTGGCGCATAAGCTACGGTAAAACGGGTCACATCGAAGTGTAGTGTTTGCTTATGCATCTGCGACACACGATAATGCGTGCTAACTTTGCTTTATCATTCCGTGAAACTGGAGATTTCTGATGGATTTGTGGGAATGCCCGGCAGTGGTGACCGGAGCGGCATCCGGCCTGGGTGCGGAGACCGCGCGCCACCTTGCCGAGGCCGGTGCCAAGGTTACGGTAATAGACATCGATGCCGTCGGCGTGCAAAAGGTCGCCGACGAGATCGGCGCACTGGCCATTCACTGTGACGTAGCCGATGCGCTATCGGCGGATAAGGCGCTTGCCCAGGCGCGTGAGGCACACGGCGCAGCTCGTGTGCTGGTGCACTGTGTGGGCCGTGGCCACTTCGAGCCGATTTTCGGTGATAACGGTCCGATGTTGCTGGAGGATTTCCGCAAGCTCGTCGAAGTCAACCTGATTTCGACCTTCAACATGATGCGACTGGCCGCCGCCGACATGGCCGTCCTGCACCCGCAGGCCAGCGGCGAACGGGGCGTCATCCTGTGCACGGCATCTGTCTCGGCCTACGAAGGACAGACGGGCGAAGCGGCCTATTCCGCATCCAAGGGTGGCGTCGTCAGCATGATCCTGCCCGCGGCCCGCGAACTCGGTCCCTTGGGCATCCGTGTCGTTGCCATAGCGCCCGGGCTTTTCGGTACGCAGACGCTGTTCGCCATGGAAAAAGACCTCGATTCCCGGCTGGCGCGGCAGATCCCGTTTCCGCACCGCTTCGGCGACCCGGCAGAGTTCGCCATGCTGGTCATTCATGTCCTCAATAACGTCATGATCAACGGTAGCGTGCTGCGACTTGACGGCGGCTACCACCACTGACTGTGGCTGAAGAGAAGGTTTCGTGAGCAAGACCATCGTAATGCATCTCGTCTCGCATGCCTCAGGCGAACTGGTCGAGATGCTGGCGCGCAACGCCATCATCCAGCTCGATGGCGTTGAGGTAAAACGCCGGCTCTGGAAGATGGTACGCCGCCTGAATCAGATTCCCGAGATTCTTAGTGCGCTGGCGAGTTCACCCGGCTATGTCCTGCATAGTATCAGCCACAGCGATGTTCGCGAAGCGCTCGAAACAGGCTGTCGTCTGCTGAACATTCCCTGCCAGTTTGCGCTCGAACCTCTGATCGGCCAGCTCGCCGCATATTCCGGCGCAGCGATACAGTTTCACAACAGCTCAAGGGATACATTCGACGAGGACTACTATCGCCGCGTCGAGGCCATGAAGTACACACTCGCCCACGACGACGGCATCGGCAGTGATGATCTTGAAGGTGCCGACGTCATTCTGGTCGGCGTTTCGCGGACGACCAAGACGCCAACCTGCATGTATCTTGCCTCGCGCGGCATCAAGGCCGCCAACGTGCCGCTGGTGGCGGGGGCACCGACGCCGTCTGGCCTGTTACGTGCCAAAGAACCGCTTATCGTCGGGCTGACCATCAACCCGGCCCATTTGGCCATGGTCCGGGCCGCCCGCCTGAAAAAGCTGAATGACGATGCGAACACCGTCTACGCCGATCTGGACTGCCTGCGCAAGGAGGTACTCGAAGCGCGCCGCCTGTTCGTCCGCTGCGGCTGGCCGGTTATCGACACCAGCCAGCGCGCGATCGAGCAGACGGCGTCGATGATCATCGACATGTTGCGCAAACGCGCGGGCGAAGACACTTAGGAAATCGCTGTTGCCCCTCAGCGCCAAGGTTTTCTGCTGGCCATGAAGCCGCGAAGTTCTGAATTGAGCGCCGAAATCAGAAGCTGGGTTCGGCCGGCAATCCAGCCCCGAGTCAGCGGATCCGGTTTGCCCTTCGGATGCACCTCCTTGATCAGGCGGGAGGCTGTGACCTGATCGTTCAACGTACCGAGCAAATCCTGAATCACTGAAAGAGAAGCCTGATAGTCCGTCAAGCGCTTGCGCGGCAGAACAGGCGCAAAAAATTCGAGTGCGTAACGCAGCTTCTTGAAGTCGATCCTCAACTCATGGCGACGTTCAGCATTCATCTTGCCGTGTTCGCTCAACAGCCTTTCGATCTCTTTTGCCCGCTTCTCAAGTCTGCGGCTCGTAAACTTGTGCAGACTAGCATCCGACAACTTGTCCTGCGCATCAATCGTCGGTGGTTCGACCCTGAACAGCGCGGCTGAAAAGGCCAGCAGGAGCTGGCTGTATGCCTTCTGTTTCAAGGCAACTCCAGCCGATTCCTGCGCCTTTGTCTTGGTCGCCTCGCCGTTGGCTCTCAAGACAGCCAGATCGGCATCTCCGGGAAAGGCTTCTTCAAGCGGAGCCAATGTTTCGGCCAGAAACACATCCCAGTCACGTGCGCTCCCGAGACTTCCGGCCAGATCACGCCAGCGCGGCGAGTAAACCTCGACAAAGCGCTCGGAAAGTACTGGAGAAAACAGCTTGAAAGCAGAACGCAGGCGACGGATAGCCACTCTCGCCTGATGGACAAACTCCGGATTGCTCCCGGCAATAGCCCCGGCTTCGTTACGCTGAAGTTGTAAAACACAGGACAGTGCGATGGCACGAAACGCTTCGACCGGTGACATCGTCTTTTCGACCGGAGAGGCAAAGGCCTTGAACGGCAGTGGCAAGGCCTGCTCGGCCAGCGCATAACCACGCTCGGCCTTGCTGACGATTTCGGGGTGAAGCTGCAGATCAGCCGCCAATGTTATTGCCAGATCAAAAAGGACATCGGGCGACTCCCCCTCAACCAGTTCCAGCTCCACTTCACACAAGGACTGACTGGCGGGGACTGCGCCGCCGGCCAGGGCCAGCGTACTGATCTTGCCCCGATCGAGCGCCAGTTCGACGACCGTGCCGTCGAGAGTGAGTGTCCATGCCGTACGCGTGAAATCCGTCGAAAACACGGGTTGCAGCCGGGGATGGTGCGCCTCCAGAAACTCGCGCAAGCCGACGTCGGAAACAATGCTGAAATCGAATAGTCCGGGCTGTGTCGCTGCCTCCCATTCACTGCGCTGCGCCAGACCTCCGACCCCGGAATCACCACCCTTGACCGTCATCAGCCAGACTGACCAGCCCTTGCGGCGCAAGCGCAGGGCAATGCCGCGCTTACGCAGATCCAGTTCGGGTGTGTCGTAGTAGGTATTGAACAACCGATACTTTTGCGGCGAACACCCGGACAAGACCGGGTGTACTTGCAGACACCTCGCCTGCGAGGGTGGCAGACGCAATTTGAGCTCGATTTCCTTGGGCATTCGAGAGATTTCTTTCCCTATTATGTTGGTGATCGATCAGGCCGGATCGGCGGACGATCACCAAGCTCATGTCTGCCAGACCTAACGATCTTATTTTATTGAAGATTAACAGAGATGCAAGCCGCTTGTCTTGCGCGAAATTATTACCGTTTTGTTACAGCAAGGCACAGAGAGGCAAGAGGAGTTCAAGCGAAACGTAAAGCGGGACCAAGCGCCTGCCAGACCGCCAGTAAATCGCGCGTTTCGGCCACGTCATGCACTCGCAGGATGCGTGCACCACGCTGAACGGCGATCAAGGCGGCGGCAAGACTCGAAGGCAGGCGCTGCCCGACAGGCCGGCCGGTGATGGCCCCGAGCATCGACTTGCGGGAAATTCCAGCCAACAGTGGCAGGCCTTCACTGGAGAGTTCGCCAAAACGGCGTAGCAGCTCGAGATTGTGCTCCAGTGTCTTGCCAAAGCCGAAACCCGGATCAAGCACCAACCGGTCACGAGAAATTCCTCCGGCAACAGACGCCGCTACCCGCTCGCCAAGGAAAGCGCGCACCTCGGCAAGGACATCGCCATAAGCCGGAGATTGCTGCATGCTCAGTGGCTCACCCCGCATGTGCATCAGACAAACGGCGCAATCGCTGCCGGCAACCGCTTCCAGGGCTCCGGGCCTGCGCAGTGCGTAGATATCGTTGATCATCGACGCTCCGTGAGCGATGGCGGCACGCATCACTTCCGGCTTGTAGGTATCGACGGAGATCGGCACGCCACAGCCGGCCAGGGCGTCCAGTACCGGAAGCAGACGATCCAGTTCTTCATCAAGAACGGTGGCCTTGGCACCCGGACGCGAGGATTCGGCCCCGAGGTCGAGCAGGTCGGCGCCGGTCTCGATCTGATGGCGTGCATGTGCGATAGCGCGTGCGCTATCGGTTGCAAGACCATCACCGGAGAAGGAGTCCGGTGTCAGATTGACGATACCCATGAGCAACGGGCGAGCAAGAGAAAGTTCAAATTTTCCGCAGCGAAGCATAAAGTCCGGCGTAAAAAAACCGGGGGAGCCGTGGACTCCTCCGGTCAGATTCAAACCCATCCGGATCAGGCCGGCGCTGCCGCACTTGGCGCCGCATCCGGGGGCGGTATGTCCGCCGGATTCGGTACTCTGGCTTGCGGCTGCTTTGGCGGACGCGGCGGCTTGCCTTCCATGATGTCGTTGATCTGGTCGGCATCAATCGTTTCCAGTTCGAGCAGCGCGGCAGTCATCGCCTCGACCTTGTCGCGATTCGCTTCGAGCAGCTTGCGTGCCAGCGCGTATTGTTCGTCGATAATGCGACGGATTTCGGCGTCAACCTGCTGCATCGTCGTTTCCGACATGTTCTTGTGCGTGGTCACCGAACGGCCAAGGAAAACCTCGCCTTCGTTCTCGCCATAGACCATCGGACCGAGCGCATCCGACATGCCGTAGCGCGTGACCATGTCGCGGGCCATCTGCGTCGCCCGCTCGAAGTCATTGGAGGCACCGGTGGTCATCTGATGCATGAACAGTTCTTCGGCGATACGCCCGCCAAAAAGCACGGCAATGCGGCTCATCAGGTAGACCCGGTCGTAGGCGTAACGATCCTCTTCCGGCAGTTGCATGGTCAAGCCCAACGCACGCCCGCGCGGGATGATGGTGACCTTGTGCACTGGGTCGGATTTGGGTACCAGCTTGGCCACCACCGCGTGACCGGACTCGTGATACGCCGTATTGCGCTTTTCTTCGTCATTCATAACCATGCTGCGGCGCTCGGCGCCCATCAGGATCTTGTCCTTGGCCTTCTCGAAGTCTTCCATGTCGACCAGACGCTTGCTGGCACGCGCGGCAAACAAGGCCGCTTCATTGACCAGATTGGCCAGGTCGGCACCGGACATTCCCGGTGTTCCACGCGCCAGGATATCGGCCTTGACGTCGGGTGACAGGGGCACCTTGCGCATATGCACGATGAGGATCTGTTCACGACCCCGGATATCCGGCAAGGGCACCACCACCTGGCGATCGAAACGACCCGGACGCATCAGCGCCGGATCAAGCACATCGGGACGGTTGGTCGCGGCAATCACGATCACGCCGGCGCTGCCCTCAAAGCCGTCCATTTCGACCAGCATCTGGTTCAAGGTCTGTTCGCGCTCGTCGTTGCCACCGCCCAGACCGGCGCCACGCTGGCGACCGACGGCATCGAGTTCGTCGATGAAGACAATGCACGGCGCATGCTTCTTGGCGTTTTCGAACATGTCGCGCACCCGCGCCGCACCGACACCGACGAACATTTCAACGAAATCGGAACCCGAGATCGAGAAGAAAGGCACCTTGGCTTCGCCGGCAATAGCCTTGGCCAGCAAGGTTTTTCCGGTACCCGGATTACCGACGAGCAGCACGCCCTTCGGAATGCGCCCACCCAGTTTCTGGAATTTGGACGGGTCACGCAGGAAATCGACCAGTTCGGAGACTTCTTCCTTCGCCTCGTCGCAACCGGCGACATCGGCAAAGGTGATGCTGTTGGTCGACTCGTCAAGCAGGCGCGCCTTGCTCTTGCCAAATGAGAACGCACCGCCACGACCACCGCCCTGCATCTGGCGCATGAAGAATACCCAGACGCCAATCAGCAACAACATCGGGAACCAGCTGACGAAGATACTCATCAGGAAGGACTGCTCTTCTTCAGGCTTGGCTTCAACCTTGACACCATGCTTGAGCAGATCCGAAACCATCCACAGATCCGGCGGCGCATAGGAAGTCAGCTTCCGCCCATCACTCGTCGTCGCCTTGAGTATTCGCCCTTCGATCACCACCTTCGAGATCGAACCGCGTCCGACTTCTTCCATGAACTGCGAGTATTCCATCGAGGGCTGAGTAACCTGACGGGTATTGAACTGGTTGAAGACAGTCATCAGCACCAGACCAATTACCAGCCACACAGCCATATTCTTGAACATGTTATTCAATGCTGTACCTCTTCCTCGTTGCTCTTCAGGAGGATCCTGAAGGAAAAATATATCAGAAAAGTCTGATTCTAACCCTTCTCGGGCAATTCTGGCAGAGCGAGCCCACGACTGGCAGGCTAGATTCAGGCCTTCAAACCACGGCCCAGCAGATACACCTCGGCGCTTCGATCCCGCGAAGCCTCCGGCTTGCGCGACGAAACCGTCCTGAAGACCAGCCGCATCTCCCTTACGAAATCATCAAAACCATAACCCTGAAAGACTTTGACCAGAAAAGCGCCTTCCGGTTTCAGCCAGTTGCGGGAGAACTCCAGTCCCAACTCGGCCAGATGCATCACCCGCGCCTGATCAGAGAGAAGGATACCTGACATATTGGGGGCCATATCGGAAAGTACAAGCCCCACCTTCTCACCGGCCAGCATGGCTTCAAGATTCAGCAGCACGTCCTCTTCCCGGAAATCACCCTGAATGAAATCAACACCGTGCAACGGATCCATCTCCAGCAGATCCAGTGCAATGACCCGGCCCTTGCCTTTCATACGCCTGGCGGCGACCTGCGACCAGCCGCCGGGCGTGGCTCCGAGGTCAACAACGACCTCACCGGAGCGAATCAGGTGATCTCGGTCATCAATTTCCATGAGTTTGAACGAGGCCCGTGATCGATAGCCCTCGGCCCTGGCGCGTTGCACGTAAGGGTCATTAACGTGTTCGCGCAACCATGCATTACTTGTTCTGGTTCGTTTCATCGCCTGAAACTCGGTAAAATGCGTTCTTTGCCAAGGTTTACTGAATGCTCGATACTACCGCAGACCAGCGACGCGCCCTGCGTGCCCGTGCCCACGCCCTGAATCCTGTTGTCACCATCAGTCAGAACGGGCTTTCCGAATCCGTCCTGCAAGAGATCAGCAGAAGCCTGGACAGCCATGAACTGATCAAGATTCGCGTTTTCAGCGACGAGCGCGATGTGCGTGAACAGTACCTGAATACCATTTGCCAACAACTCTGCGCCGCACCGGTTCAGCACATCGGCAAACTGCTCGTGGTCTGGCGCCCGGCAGCTGCGAAATCTGCGACCACCAAGTCCCGTCGCCGCAGCGCTGAGCCGCGCCGCAGCAAGCGCAGCTTTCAAGGCGGAACCCGTAACTGATCCCTGCGCCCTGGCCGGGTGATTATTCGTAGCGGATATCCAGCACTTCGTATTCGCGCAAGCCGCCTGGTGCCTGTACCTGCGCAATGTCGCCGGAAAACTTGCCAATCAAAGCGCGGGCAATCGGCGAATTGACCGAAATCTTTCCGGCCTTGATGTCGGCTTCATCTTCGCCGACGATCTGGTAGGTGACCTGCATACCCGAGTCCTGATCCTCAAGATCGAGTGTCGCCCCGAAAACACAGCGACCGTCGGCATCAAGCAGCCTGGGGTCGATGATCTGGGCATTCGACAACTTGCCTTCGACTTCCTTGATGCGACCTTCAACGAAGGACTGACGTTCCTTGGCGGCATCGTATTCGGCATTCTCCGAAAGATCGCCGTGCGAACGCGCTTCGGCAATCGCGGCAATCACTCTGGGGCGATCCACCGTTTTCAGTTGATGCAATTCGACGCGGAGACGTTCTGCGCCATTAATCGTCAGCGGTACCTTGTTCATTGTCTTCGCTACCAAAGCAAAACCGCCGGCCCGTACAAGACGGTTGCCACCGGCGGTTATTGGGTTGTTTAACTTAATTGTGCGTGCAGAGCCTGGATCGGGTAGACCACCAGCTCTCCGCAGTTCTTTATGCCTACGGCCGCAGCTTCTGCGCCCCATATCGTCGTGTACATCGTCACTCTTGCTGCCAGCCCGGAGGTGCGGATTGAACGGGAGTCGTTGATGGCCGTACGTTTTTCGTCCACCGTGTTGATGATCAGCGATATTTCCTTGTTCTTGATCATATCGACGATGTGCGGACGACCTTCGGTAACCTTGTTGACTACGGCAACGGGAATATCTGCCCCGAAAATCGTCGTCGCCGTACCGCGTGTGGCCAGAATGCTGAATCCGGCTTCGTGCAGGACACGGGCGATTTCAACAACCTTGCTCTTGTCAGAATCCTTGACACTGATGAAAACCTTGCCCGAAGAGGGAAGTTTTACGCTGGCTGCCATCTGGCTCTTGACGAAGGCCTCCTCAAAAGTCATGCCGACCCCCATCACCTCACCGGTCGACTTCATTTCCGGTCCGAGAATCGTATCCACACCCGGGAACTTGTTGAACGGAAAGACCGCTTCCTTGACCGAGAAATACGGCGGAATGATTTCCCTGCTCACCCCTTGGCTGGCCAGCGACTGGCCGGCCATACAGCGTGCGGCAATTTTCGCCAGTTGCAAGCCGGTGGATTTGGAGACGAAAGGCACAGTACGCGAGGCACGCGGATTCACTTCCAGCACAAAAACCACGTTGTTCTGAATGGCAAACTGCACGTTCATCAGTCCGCAGACGTTCAGCCCCCTGGCCATCAGCTTGGTCTGCCGGCGCAGTTCATCCTGGACCTCAGCCGACAGCGAATACGGGGGCAGCGAACAGGCCGAGTCACCGGAATGCACGCCCGCCTGTTCGATGTGCTCCATGACGCCAGCGATGATCACTTCCTCACCATCAGACAGCGCATCAACGTCGACTTCAATGGCATCGTTGAGGAAACGGTCGAGCAGCACCGGCGAGTCGTTCGAGACCTTCACCGCTTCGCGCATGTAACGCTCGAGGTCGCGCGGCTCATGGACGATTTCCATGGCCCGACCGCCCAGCACATACGACGGACGAACGACCAGCGGGTAACCGATTTCGTCGGCCAGCCGCAAGGCATCGGGTTCGGTACGTGCAGTACGGTTGGCCGGCTGCCTGAGACCGAGATCATGCAACAGCTTCTGGAAACGCTCGCGATCCTCCGCCGCGTCGATCATGTCCGGGCTGGTGCCGATAATCGGCACGCCGTTGGCTTGGAGGTCGCGCGCCAGTTTGAGCGGAGTCTGGCCACCAAACTGCACGATAACCCCGACCGGCTTTTCGATGGCGACGATTTCGAGCACGTCTTCGAGCGTCAGCGGCTCGAAATAGAGGCGGTCCGACGTGTCGTAGTCAGTTGAAACCGTCTCCGGATTGCAGTTGACCATGATTGTTTCATACCCGTCCTCGCGCAGGGCAAGCGCGGCATGCACACAGCAGTAATCAAATTCGATGCCCTGCCCGATGCGGTTTGGACCACCGCCGAGCACCATGATCTTTTTCCGCTCGCTTGGATTCGACTCGCACTCGTCCTCGTAGGTCGAGTACATGTAGGCGGTACTGGTCGAGAACTCTGCGGCACAGGTATCAACGCGCTTATAGACCGGACGCACGCCCATGGCGTGCCGACGCGCGCGCACCTCGGCATCGCTCGACTTCATCAGCTTGGCCAGACGTCGGTCAGAGAAACCTTTGCGCTTGAGCGCCCGCATCGTTTCCGCATCGAGTTCGTCGATCGACATATCGTCGAGTTTCATCTCGATACGGACGATATCCTCGATCTGGGCGAGGAACCAGGGATCGATGTGCGTCAGGGTGTGCACTTCTTCGAGCGTAAAGCCATTTTCGAAGGCATCGCCGACATACCAGATGCGTTCAGGCCCCGGCTCACCGAGTTCTTTCTCCAGTTCCTCGCGGTCGGTGGTGCGCTGGTTCATTCCATCGACACCCACTTCAAGGCCGCGTAGCGCCTTCTGGAACGATTCCTGGAAGGTGCGCCCGATGGCCATGACTTCACCCACCGACTTCATCTGCGTGGTCAGGTGCGAATCGGCGGTCGGGAATTTCTCGAAGGCGAAGCGCGGCACCTTGGTGACGACGTAATCGATCGACGGTTCAAACGAAGCCGGCGTCTTGCCGCCGGTAATGTCGTTGGCCA
>JAIFKU010000134.1 GCA_020049495.1 Accumulibacter sp. | reverse complement strand
CCGAAGCAAACGGCGTCCAAACCGAAGTCTACAGTCCGTGCCAGGACGGCGCGGAAGTGAAATACATTACCGTCGAGGGTCTCGGCCACACATGGGCCGGTGGCAAGAGTCTGTTGCCGGAGTTCATGGTGGGTAAGCGGTCCGACAAAATCAGTGCGACCAATGTCATCTGGGAGTTCTTTCAGAAACACCCTAAATTATAGATCTGTGAAAATCGCCCAACCCAGTTGTCGAACGGTCCAATCCACTCGTTCATGGCGAACGGCGGGTTCCGATCCTCAATACTGGCCGGTACGGGTCGGGTGGAGTCAGCGACAGTTTAAAATCAAATGTCTCCTGCAAACTCTTTGCGGCCGTCGGTATTTCGCTTTCCAACCCTGTATTGCACAAATCAGCTTCTTTCTGAGATGTGCTTGGCGGCAAGTTTGCAACCTCAGAATGCATATAGACTATTTATTATGCATATTTTACGTTTTTACATTTTCAACCAATGGCTTTTTTCGGTAAAAAAAGCCATTGGTTTAGAGCTTGTCGAACCGCAAGTTTCGCGCCGATACTGGCCTTCGACAAGCTCAAGCCGAACGGCTTTGTCGTTATTAATGAGTAATGCCTACCTGAGAAATCTCGCCGCGAAAAAATGATCAGCGCCGGGCCGGAGTGCTCAACCAGCCCTCACGCCAGCGTTCGACCTTGTGCTCGAAAGCCAGCGTGAACGCCGGACTGCTCGAGGGCAGAACGAAAGTGTCATAGCCCAGCTCGCTAAACCAGCGCTCGAACCGGGCGGAAGTCTTGCCGTTGAAGCAGATGCGGCGCAAACGCGGCACCTGCGTCGAGAGTTGTGAGAAATCGTTTGGCTCAGCGCTCTGGATTGCCGAATCAAGCGCTCCTTCCCGGCGACAGCGACGGTAGACGTCCCATACGCCGATGCGATGCCGGAGCAGGCAGCGCTGCTTCCCGGCGTAATCGAGATCGGCCAGCGATTCGTTGAGCAGCACAGCGAGTAACCGCCAGAACTGGTTCTGCCGGTGCGCGTAATACTGCTGCGCAGCCAGCGAAGTGGGCGACGGGAAACTGCCGAGGATCAGCGTTTCAACGCCCGCGTCAAGAATAGGCGGCAGGCCGACAAGAGACGATGAATCAACGCTCATGAATCTGAATAAGCGCTTTAAACGCAGAGATCGCAAAGAAAACCAAAGAAATAATCGATTCTCAATCTCTGCGTCTCTGCGCTCTCTGCGTTGAAGGAGTTTAGCCGCTCGTTACTTCGCCGAGAGCGCCAGCATCAGGTCGTTGATGCGCTTGACGAAGCCCGCCGGGTCGTCGAGCGTTCCGCCTTCGGCCAGCGTCGCCTGCTCAAGCAGCAGGTTCGCCCAGTCGTCAAAGCGTGACTCTTCGTACTTCAGGCGCTGCACGGCCGGATGTTTCGGGTTGATTTCGAGAATCGGCTTGCTCTCCGGTGCTTTCTGGCCGGCGGCCTTGAGGATGCGCGCCAGATTGCCGCCCAGATCGTGCTCGTCGGCGACGATACACGACGGCGAGTCGGTCAGGCGATGCGTCACGCGCACATCCTTGACCTTGTCGCCGAGCGTTGTCTTGATCTTGTCGAGCAGTTCCTTGTATTCGTCGGCCGCCTTCTCGGCTTCTTCCTTGTCGGCCGCATCTTCCAGCTTGCCCAGATCGAGCCCGCCCTTGGCCACGGACTGCAGGGGCTTGCCGTCGAACTCGGTCAGGCTGCCGGTGACCCATTCGTCGACGCGGTCGGACAGGAGCAGCACTTCGATGCCCTTCTTGCGGAAGATTTCAAGGTGCGGGCTGTTCTTGGCGGCGGTGAAGGTTTCGGCGGTGACGTAGTAAATCTTCTCCTGACCTTCTTTCATGCGCGCGACGTAATCGGCCAGCGACACCACTTCGTCAGGCGTATTGGCGTGGGTCGAGGCAAAACGCAACAGTTTGGCGATGCGCTCCTTGTTGCTCATGTCTTCGCCGGTGCCTTCCTTGAGCACGCGGCCGAATTCCTTCCAGAACTTCGCGTACTTTTCCTTCTCGGCGATGTCCTCACTGTCGGCCAGGCCTTCGAGCATGCCCAGAACCTTTTTCACGCAGCCGCCGCGAATTGTTTCGATGTCGCGTGATTCCTGCAGGATCTCGCGCGAAACGTTGAGCGGCAGGTTGTTCGAATCGACGATGCCGCGCACAAAGCGCAGGTAAAGCGGCATCAGCTGTTCGGCGTCGTCCATGATGAACACGCGGCGCACATAGAGCTTGATGCCATGGCGGGCGTTGCGGTCCCACAGATCGAAAGGGGCGCGCTGCGGGATGTAGAGCAACTGCGTGAACTCCTGCTTGCCTTCGACCCTGGCATGCACATAGGCCAGCGGATCCTCGAAGTCATGCGCAACGTGCTTGTAGAACTCCTTGTACTGCTCGTCGCTGATCTCCGCTTTTGGGCGCGCCCACAGAGCGGAGGCCTGATTGACCGTTTCGTCCTCGTCGGTGGCCACTTGTTCCTTCTTTTCCTCGTCCCACTTGTCCTTCTTCATCAGAATCGGCAGGGTGATGTGGTCGGAGTATTTGCGCACCGTCTGGCGCAGTTTCCAGCCGGAGAGGAACTCATCCTCGCCTTCGCGCATGTGCAGCGTCACTTCGGTGCCGCGACCGGCCTTCTCGACCATCTCGACCGTAAATTCGCCCTCGCCGGCTGATTCCCATTTGACCGCCTGATCGGCTTCCAGCCCGGCACGACGGGAGATCACCGTGACCTTGTCGGCGACGATGTAGGAGGAATAGAAACCGACGCCGAACTGGCCGATCAGATGCGCGTCCTTGGCCTGATCACCGGTCAGCGCCGAGAAAAACTCGCGTGTGCCGGACTTGGCAATGGTGCCCAGGTGTTCGACCGCTTCATCGCGCGAGAGGCCGATACCGTTATCGGAAATGGTCAGTGTGCGTGCCGCCTTGTCGAAGGCCAGGCCGATCTTCAAATCGCCGTCATCGCCATACAGGGAAGCATTGTTCAAGGCTTCAAAACGCAAGCGGTCGCAGGCGTCGGAGGCATTGGAGATCAACTCGCGCAAGAAGATTTCCTTGTTGCTGTACAGCGAGTGGATCATCAGGTTGAGCAACTGCTTGACTTCGGTCTGAAAGCCCAGGGTTTCCTTGTTGGCGCCCATTGAATAACTCCGTAATAGCGTTGATTTGAATTTGATGGCCAATACCGGATACATCAAGCACCCGGCAACGGAAAACTACTTGGGGGCTAAATCGGCTATTTCAAGCCCTGGCAGGTATGGCTGGAAGCCCGGTTTTGGCCCCGGCGAAAGCGCCCCGAAGGAAGTACCCTTGGGGTGCCGGGGTCCAGTTCGTTGATTCTTCTGGATTCCGGCTTTCGCCGGAATGACGTATTTGGAATACTTCAGCGTTTTCCTATCGATCATGGAGGATGTCGTCATCCCTGATCATGAGGCGCTCACCAGCGGTGGAATGTTGATTCTCGCCCTGTTTACAGCAAAATTTTCCGGATCAAGCGATAATAATGGGTAAAAATATTTATGCGGGGTGCAGACAGCACTTTTCGCATGCTTCATTTGATGTGACAAACGATTACTGGCTCGGCCATTTTTCTGTCTCAGGAATCATTTTCTGTATTATCAAAGAAGGGGTGACGATGGATAACAAATCAGTTTCGCTGGATGGCCTTTCAGTTTCGGATTTGACAGTACTTCAGGCGCAAATTGAAGAGCAGATCAAGGCCAGACACGCCGAAGAAAAACAGGACGTAAAAAAACGGATTCTGGCTTTACTCGACGAATACGGGTTTACGCTCGGCGATATTTTTCCTTCGGCAAAGGGACAGGCAGTGGCTCCCGGTGCTTCAAAGAAAACGGTAAGAATCAGATATTCGGATGGTCAGAATACCTGGGCCGGACGGGGAAGAATGCCCTTGTGGGTCAAGACTTTTATTCAAAGTGGAGGCAAACTCGATTCACTGGATGTATTGAAATGAAGTATCGGGCACGCGGCAGGGAAGGTGCAGACTGAAATCGCCGAAAGCCTGAACGTTTTAGTTTTTTGATCAACGCACGCCGGGCATGCGCCCGAATACCGAAAGAAATCAACATGGAACCAAAAGCAGACATTGCACTGATTGGACTGGCCGTGATGGGCCAGAATCTGATATTGAACATGGATGACCACGGATTTACCGTCGTCGCCTACAACCGGTCCACTGACAAAGTGGATCACTTTCTGGCGAACGAAGCCAAGGGAACAAAAGTTCTCGGCGCGCATTCGATCAAGGAAATGGTCTCCAAGCTCAAGTCACCCCGGCGCGTGATGATGCTGGTCAAGGCCGGCAAGCCGGTCGATGAATTCATCGAGCAATTGATACCGCATCTGGATGCGGGCGACATCATCATCGACGGCGGCAACTCGCTGTTTGAAGACACCAACCGCCGCCAGAAATACGTCGAAAGCAAGGGACTCCTGTACGTCGGCACCGGCGTTTCCGGCGGCGAAGAAGGTGCGCGACGCGGCCCGAGCATGATGCCCGGCGGATCGCCGGCAGCCTGGCCCTACGTCAAGGACATTTTCCAGGCGGTCTCGGCCAAAGTCGAAGGCAATGTGCCCTGTTGCGACTGGGTCGGCGAAATGGGCGCCGGCCATTACGTCAAGATGGTGCACAACGGCATCGAGTACGGCGACATGCAGCTCATCTGCGAAGCCTACAACATCATGAAGAACGGCCTCGGCATGAGTGCCGACGAAATGCATGATGTGTTTACCGAATGGAACAAGGGCGACCTCGACAGTTACCTGATCGAAATCAGCCGTGACATTCTCGGCAAGAAGGACGACGACGGATCAGCCCTGGTGGACAAGATTCTCGACACAGCCGGGCAGAAGGGCACGGGCAAATGGACGGTCATCAACTCCCAGGACCTCGGCATTCCGATCACACTGATGGCCGAAGCGGTTTATTCGCGCTGCGTGTCGGCGCTGAAGGATGAGCGCGTCAAGGCAGCGCGCAAGCTGAAGGGCCCGAGCCCTGCCCTGACCAGCATTGCAGCCAATCCGGACAAGAAGAAGGCGTTCATCGAGGATATCAAGAGTGCGCTCTATGCCTCTAAGATCGTCAGCTACGCTCAGGGCTACATGCTCATGCGTTCGGCGGCCAAGGAATACAAGTGGAACCTCAACTACGGCGGCATCGCACTGATGTGGCGCGGTGGCTGCATCATCCGTTCGCGCTTCCTCGGCAAGATCAAGGACGCCTACGACAACAACCCGGCGCTGATGAACCTGATGCTCGACGATTATTTCCGCGGCGAGATCAAGAAGGCGCAGAAGGGCTGGCGCAACATCGTCGCCACCGCCGCCAAGAAGGGTATTCCGGTGCCGGCATTCAGCACCGCACTGGCCTTCTACGACCAGTATCGCAGCGCCGTATTGCCGGCCAACCTGCTGCAGGCGCAGCGCGACTACTTCGGTGCGCATACGTACGAGCGCATCGACCAGCCGCGCGGCAAGTTCTTCCACACCAACTGGACCGGCAAGGGCGGAACAACCGCATCAAGCGCTTACAACGTCTAGGATCGCTCTGAGTAATTCACTTCCGTCGTTCCCGCGAAGGCGGGAACCCAGTTAGATCGACATTCTGGATCCCCGCCTGCGCGGGGATGACGGATACTTCCACCATTCTTATGACACTCTGAATCTGGCAATTCTGGATTTCTGCAAATCGATCTTGCTGTTGGCAATGACCCCCGGGAATCCGTTGTGCACGAAAACACTGGTCATGTCATCGACCATGGTCTTGCCCATTCCGCGCAGGGAAACCGCTGAATAGCCCCCCAGGTGAGGCGTGATGATCACATTCCGGGTTGCCAGCAGGATATGGTCGGCACCGATCGGCTCGCCTTCGACGACATCGGAGGCATAGCCACCGAGTTTTCCTGAATTGAGGGCGTCAATCAGATCCGCCTGATTGAATATTTCGCCGCGACAGGTGTTCACGATGATGGTCCCATCGTTCATCGCCGCTAGCTGTTTGGCACTGAACATGCGCGAAGTTTCGCTGGTCAGCGGGCAGTGAATCGAAATGATGCAACTCCGGGCAATCAGCTCGTCAAGGCTGACTTTAGTCGCATGACGCGCCGCAATCTCATCGGCATCGACATAGGGATCACAGGCAAGAACATTGGCCTGATAGCCAAGGGAAAGAATTCTGGCCACCGTTCCGCCGATGGCTCCGATACCCACCAGACCGATGCTTGCCCCGTTGAAATCGACGCCAAGAGCAATATTTGCCCTTTTGTTCCATTCACCGGCCCTGACCATTGCACTGCCTTCAACGATCCGTCGTGAAGAGGCATCCATCAAGCCCAATGCCATCTGGGCGACTGATTCTCTCTCGACCAGCGGACCGACCTTGGACACGGCGATGCCCAGCTCAGTGCAGGTGTCCAGATCGACGTTGTCGCAACCGACACCGTGACGAGCCAGGAATTGAAGTTTCGGCAGACCGAGCAAGACCTCTCTCGTGTATATCGGTGTGACACTGGCAATGATTCCATCGACAGCAGCCAGCTTTTCATGAAAAACCGAAGCCCCGGCACCTTTCGGGATTTCAATCCGGATCAGATCGGCAAATTTTTCCAGGCTTCTGAGGTGTTCGGGAAATGAAATTCCAAAGGAGCTTGAGTTGACGATTGCGATGAGTACTTTCTTGTTGGTCATGACTTGAATCCATAAAAAATGTTATTGAACCTCATTTTGAATTTCTCACCCCGGCGGCAGATCTCCGGTCACTGGTTCTGGCGCCGGGTGTTTTACAGAGACAGCCCCTGTCGCGCCAGCAGGGGCTCCCTCAATGATTCTCGAACGGCAAAATAGCGTCCGGAAATTTCCTGATAAATACCGACATGCGCCGCAATCGGCTCGATTGTTCTGGCATTTTTCATGATCCGTTGCGAACTCGCCAGCAAACCCGCACCTTCTCCGTATCTGGCCAGACAGGCCGCACCAATAATTCCCATTTCCGGATTCTGCGTCAGACGAACGGGCAAATTCAATGTATCGGCCATGATCTGCATCCATGACAAGTTGGCCGTGCCACCTCCACCCAGGCGAAATTCCTTGATCTTATTCTCGGGATCAAGTTTCTGCTTGACGAACAGATACGAGAAGGCAACGCCTTCAAGGAAAGATCTGGCCAGATCATCACGCGACGAAGCGATGCTGAGACCAAAAACCACGCCGGTTCCTATGTTACCGATGACCTTGTCCCGTTCCCCGGTGAAATAGGGGAAGGTCATCAAGCCATTTGAGCCCGGCGTCGATAATTCTTTCCCCTGCAGATAATCGAGATCCAGCCCCAATAAATTCAGCAGAAAGTTCGTGGCAATGGTGCAATTGTTGATTCCCGACCCGGTGAAAAAGCTGCCTGGCCGCAACAGGCAATTCTGGATGGCGCCTCCCTGAAGATCCTGAATCGGCAACGAAGTCGGCACTCTGAACATCCCGGACGTACCAAAATTGCCAACGGCAATTTCGGGTTCGAATCCGCTCATTGCAGCGGCCAGGGCAGCTCCGTCATAGAGTCCAGGAGAAATTGTCGTGCCTGCTTTCAGACCGAATTCGGCACAGATGGAATCCTTCAATCGTATTTTTTCCGCAAAGCCGTTGAGGACTCTTGGAAACTGATCCGGACTGAATCCGACGGCCTCGATGATTGCCTTGTCCCAATGGCCATGAGTATCCAGACAACCCATCGAATTGGCCGTACTGTAATCCGTAAAGTACTCTCCCGTCAGGGCATGCATGATGAAGGCTTTTGAATCGACCACATAGGCAACCCTGCACTTGATGGCGGGGTCTCTGGTCACCACATAATGCAATCGGGCTATCGGATACTGAAAGATCGGCGGGCAACCGGTCCTCAGGTAATACTGATCGGCATTACCAATGGCTTGCAGGAATTGAGGATAGTGTGTCTGTGACCTTGTATCCAGGTAAGTGGTGATATTGGTCAGAGCATGGTGATCCTTGTCCATCAGCACCAGACCAAACATATAGGAGGTCAGGGAAAAACAATCGACATCCTGTCCTTTATGGCCAATGGCCAGTTTGCAGACGTCCAGTAATGCCGCTTTCAATTTGACGGGATCATGTTCGGCCCGGCCGGTGGAATCCCCTTCCAGTTTTATGTTGATGCTTTTGGTTTCACCAACGATTTGTCCGTCCTCGTCGACGAGTGCCGCCTTGATATTCGTTGTGCCAACATCGATTGAAAGAATCAAACCCATGCTTTATTACTCCACTCGCAAGATAAAAATGTCTGATCCTTCTACCGCCAGCGAGAAAGCGGTTGCGAATCCAGTACCAGAATACAGGGCCAGACCCCGGTCATGACTTATGACTTTACCCCAAATAGCGTTGTGGGTCGGGCTTCAGCCCGACAGGAACCGGAGACACGGAGACACGTCGGCCTGAAGGCCGACCCACAAGGGGTTCGCATCTTAATGGATAATTTCGGTTTATGTCCTTATCTCTGCATAAAATGATTGGTTGCCGCTTTCTGGATGCTCTTTCCGGATTATACTCTTGCGCGATATTGAACCGGTTCAATACCCGTATCGATACTGTGCGGGATAACATTGCAACAATCTGGCACGCTTTCACGGCTCGATGCTCCGGTATTCGATAGACAACACGTCCACTTCGCGCCAGCCCGCAGGGCTCAGGAACCTCACGGCATCACCTTCGCGGGCCTTGAGCAGCGCTCGCGCCAGTGGCGAAACCCAACTGATCCGTCCGCGCGTGAAGTCGGTCTCGTCGACACCGACAATCTGGTACGTCTGCTCCGCCCCCTGTTCATCGCAGAGCGTTACGGTGGCGCCGAAAAATACCTGATCCGCATTCTCCTGACGCGCCGGATCAACGACTTCGGCCAGATCGAGCCGCCGGGTCAGAAAACGGATGCGCCGGTCAATTTCGCGCAAACGTCGCTTGCCGTAGATGTAATCACCATTCTCCGAACGATCTCCGTTGGAAGCCGCCCAATGGACGACCTCAACCACATGCGGGCGCTCGGTCCGCAGCAAATGATCGAGTTCATCCCGGATGCGCGCATGGCCACTCGGGGTAATGTAGTTGCGGGTACCCTGCGGAAGCTGCAGCGAGGGCTCAAGCTCTTCCTCATCCTCTCCGTCAGTTTCTCTGGTAAACGCCTTGTTCATGGATTACCGCCAGCAAAAGAAACGGCGCAGTACCGGCAGTCTGCGCCGCGCTGAAACCATCAATACCTCAGTAACCGATATTGAATGCCTCAACATCGATGCAAATGGTGTCACGTCCCAGGGCCAGAGCCGTGTACCGGGCAAACTGCGTGGCCCACGACTTGCCATCGATAAAACGTTGTTCGCCACCATTGTGGGCCACATTGAGCACCTTGTCGATAATCAGCACCTTGCCCGTGGGGCTGGTGATCTCGCACTTCAGTTCCGCAAATTCTTTGTCAAACCAGCGCCGTGCCTCTTCAGGCGAACTCTCGGCCAGATCTACCTCGGAGAACTCGAATCGATAGTCCTTATTCTTGCCAAACGAAACAAGCACGTGATACAGCATAGGTCTCCTCCAACACATTCCAGGGGTTACAATCTTAGCTCCTATTCTAAGCGCAAACACCACCAATGTCCCAGGTCTCAAACGAGAGAAGCGAGTTTGCCGCAGGGGTTCGCGCTTTCATTCCCATGCTCATGGCGATCGTTCCCTTTGGCATGGTTTGTGGTGCAGCGGCCATCGCTGCCGGCATGACCCCCTGGCAAGCCTTCGCGATGAGCTGGATCATTTTTGCCGGATCGTCGCAAATCGTGGCCGCCCAGCTTTTTGCCAGCGGTGCCCCGATACTCGTTATCATCTGCACCGCTGCTGTGGTCAACCTGCGCTTCATGATGTACGGTGCTTCAATCGCTCCGCACCTCGCTTCGCTCAGCAAACGCTGGCAATTCCTGCTTTCCTATCTGCTGGTTGACCTGGCTTACGCAGTTGCCATCCTGCACTATATGGAACAAGGCGAACGCAAGTACCGTCACTGGTTTCTTCTCGGCATCTCGATCGCCACCTGGGCGTGCTGGCAAATCGCGACCCTGTTTGGTATTTTTCTCGGCAGCCTGATTCCGCAGGACTGGTCTCTCGACTTCATCATTCCGCTGACCTTCATCGCCATCGTCGTTCCACTGCTTTCCAATCGCGCCATGCTGCTTGCCAGCATCGCCGGCGGCATTGCTTCGGTACTGCTGGTGCTGCCCCTCCAGCTCAATCTCATCGCGGCAGCGATGATCGGCGTCAGCGCCGGTCTGCTGGCAGAAAAGCTGGGGTGGGCCAAATGAACCCGGCAGGCAACGAAGCCTCTGCGCTGATTATCTGGACGATCATTATCGGCATCGGCCTGACTACTTTTGCCACCCGTTTTGTTCCGATTGCATTGCTCTCGCGGCTGGAACTGCCAACGTGGCTGAAACGCGCCTTGACCTATGTGCCACCGGCCGTAATGACCGCCATCATCACACCGGCGTTGTTTTTTCCCGGCGGCACGCCTACCATAGCTCTTGACGCGCCCCGTCTGGCGGCAGCCACAGTAGCTGCGGTGGTTGCCTGGCGGACACGAAGCGTGTTGTGGACCGTAATCCTTGGCATGGGAGCACTGTGGGGATTGCAGGTTCTTTTACGTTAGCCGAATACCAACCAACGGATAGTTGAATGATGCTGACCGAAGAAGAAATTACCAACGCCCGCGCCACTCTGAACGAGCTTCAAGTGGAGCATCGAGATCTGAATCTGATCGTTGAACATCTTTCGAGTACGCCCTTGCCCGAGCAGGATCAGTTGCTGATCCACCGCCTGAAAAAACGGAAACTGCTGCTCAAGGACAAGATTTATCAGCTTGAAAGACTGCTGGTGCCTGACATACCAGCCTGAACAGCCTGCAGGCACGCTACTCCCGGCGAAACCAGGAACCTGGTTTTCCGGCTGGGTTTGTTGCTTGTTTTGCCGTCTCGCCTGAAAGAGAAAAACGCACACCATTCCGACGCAACGCGGGGGATGTTATCAGGCTATGATCCTAGAGAACCAAACAACCGAGGTACCAGAATAAGGCGGCGATCAAGGCGCTGCAGGGTATGGTCAGAACCCAGGCCCAGACGATACTGCCGGCAACTCCCCAGCGTACGGCCGACAGCTTCTTCGTCGCGCCGACCCCGACAATGGCGCCGGTGATGGTATGCGTCGTCGACACGGGAATACCCAAGGCCGTGGCGAGAAAGAGAGTCATCGCCCCACCGGTTTCTGCACAAAAGCCGCCTACCGGTTTCAGTTTGGTGATCTTCTGTCCCATCGTTTTCACGATACGCCAGCCGCCAAACATGGTGCCCAGGCCAATCGCCATATAACACGACAAGACGACCCACATCGGCAACGGATCGCTGGATTCAGAAAGTCCTGCGGCTATCAACAACATCCAGATGATGCCCATTGTTTTCTGGGCATCATTCCCACCATGCCCCAGGCTATAAAGTGAAGCCGACACCAACTGCAAACGCCGGAACCACTTGTCCACCCCTCGCGGTGTCATTCTTCGGCAAGCCCACGTCACGATAAGCATCATCAGGGATCCGAGCAACATGCCCAACAGGGGCGAAACAAGAATGAAAACCACTGCCTTGATCAAACCACTGGCAATGAGCGAGCCGGGACCCGCCTTGACCAGTGCTGCACCGACCAAGCCACCGATCAGTGCATGAGAGGAAGAAGACGGAATACCGTAGTACCAGGTGATGACGTTCCAGGTGATTGCCCCTACGAGCGCGCCAAACACCACATAATGATCAATGATTGCCGGATCAATGGTACCTTTGCCTACTGTTGTCGCCACCTTGAGCTGGAATACAAAAATGGCGACAACGTTGAAGAATGCTGCCAACAACACCGCAGTTTGAGGACGCAGGACTCGTGTCGAGACAACTGTCGCAATGGCATTGGCGGCATCATGAAAACCGTTCATGAAATCGAAAGCCAGCGCCAGAACGACGAGAAAGACCACAACGCCCAAACTGATGTTCATTGTTCCCATGATCGGCGCCGATCAGGAGTTTTCGAGGACGATGCCTTCGATGATGTTCGCCACATCCTCGCAGCGATCGGTCACGGTTTCGAGGAGTTCATAGATTGCCTTGAACTTGATGAGTTCGCGCACATCCGGTTCTTCCCTGAACAGTCGGGACATGGCGCCGCGCATCTCGTAATCAGCCGCCGATTCAAGCTGGTCGATTTCGAAGCAGATCTTCAGGATTTCCGCCCCGTTATCCATCGAAGTTAGCAAGGCCACCGCAGCCCGCACCCGCTCGCAGCAGGAACGGCAGATCTCGCCGAGGCGGATGGCCTCGGCTGTAATATGTTTGACGTTGTACAGTGTCACCGTGTGCGCAACGTCCTGGATCAGATCGAGGATATCGTCAAGGCTGGTGATCAGGTGATGGATTTCTTCGCGATCAAGCGGCGTGATAAAGGACTTATGCAACTGCCGCATCGTCTCGTGGGTGATTTCGTCGGCGCGATGCTCCAGCGCATCGATGATTTCGCACTGCTTTGCGGCTTCCTCATCGGAGTCGTTCAATACCGTCAGCAATGAAACCAGCGCCTCGCTGCCCAGCACGATCTGCTCCGCATGGGCATTGAAAAGCTCAAAAAACTTGCCCTCCTGGGGCATGAAGCGTGCAAACATGGATTCGTTTCGGGAATTGGATAACGGCGGGCATTTTACCATCCGGCAGCCTCTGCATACGGCAATGCTGGATAAAAACCCGGGTACCGGTATGCATCGAGAGTGTCTGCGCCCGCGGCGAACGTAGCCGGAATTGCACAGTCCGACGTCGCGAAGGGTTCCCAAGACTGCTGATATCCAAGAACCCGCCGCGCAAGCGTACGCCCGGCAGGCAGGATCGGTAAGGTGAATTCAACGCAATTGAATCACCGGGCCTGCGCAGACGGTAGCAGCCGCGTGCTAAGCTTCACTCTTGAAACAATTCACATAACTTTTTATCGGAGCCAAAATGCCTGGACTATTGCCTGATGTCGACCCCGAGGGGTTACTTGAATACTCCGTGGTTTATACGGATCGTTCGCTCAATCACATGTCGAAAGCCTTTCAGGGCGTGATGAAAGACATTTCCGGCATGCTCAAACAGGTCTACAACGCACAATCGGCGATCGTCGTGCCCGGCAGCGGCACCTTCGCCATGGAAGCCGTGGCCCGGCAATTTGCCACCGGCAAGAAATGCCTGGTCATCCGCAATGGATGGTTCAGTTTTCGCTGGAGCCAGATTTTCGACGCCGGCAAGATTCCCGCCGAATCGACGGTATTGAAGGCACGCCGGGTCGGGGATGGCCCGCAGGCCCCCTTTGCCCCGCCCCCCATCGGGGAAGTCGTCGCAGCCATCAAGGAGAAGAAGCCCGATCTGGTTTTTGCTCCGCATGTCGAAACCGCTTCCGGAATGATTCTGCCCGACGCCTACCTGCGTGCCGTGGGGGATGCCGTGCACGCCTGCGGCGGATTGTTTGTACTTGACTGCGTCGCTTCCGGAGCCATCTGGGTCGACCTGTGCGCCACTGGCGTCGACATCCTGATCAGCGCGCCCCAGAAAGGGTGGAGCGGTTCGCCATGCTGCGGCCTGGTCATGCTCGGCAAGGAGGCTCGTAGCCGGATCGAATCCACGAACAGCACCAGCTTTGCCTGCGATCTGCGCAAATGGCTGCAAATCATGGAAACCTACGAGAACGGTGGCCACGCCTATCATGCCACGATGCCGACAGACGCTTTGAGAACCCTGCGCAAGGTGATGAAGGAAACCGAGTCTTTCGGCTTTGAGAAAGCACGCTCAAGACAGCAGGAACTGGGTGACAAGGTACGCGCCCTGCTCGTCCGCAAAGGCTTCAAGAGCGTTGCGGCCGAAGGTTTCCAGGCACCGGGAGTGGTGGTCAGCTATACCGAGGATGCCGACATCCAGAGCAGCAAGAAATTTCTCGGACTGGGTTTGCAGACCGCCGCCGGCGTACCTCTGCAATGCGATGAACCGGCCGATTTCAGAAGCTTCCGCATCGGACTTTTCGGTCTGGACAAGTTACAGAACATCGAACGGACGGTTCAGCATCTTGAGCAGGCCTTGAACCAGCTAGGCTAGCATTGACGGGTACTATTTTCCGTTCAATCGTGAAGCGACCAATTCATCACGGAGGCAACGCGAAACTGGAAATGTTCCGGTACGACGAACCGGTGTCAGATCGTTGCGAACTAACCAGAGCGAAGCTGGAACAACGCCAGTTGATCGCATCAATGGCGGGCAGCGGCAGTGGCCCGCCAGCCTCTGGAAGTTTGCGGATCAAGGTGATGTGCGGGGTAAAGATGCGCTCCCTGCCTGCTACCGCAAACCCGGATTCGATTAAAGCCCTCTGCAGATTCTCAATCAGTTCGCCCAGCGCCACACAGAGCGAGCTGCTGCCGACCCAGAGCAGATGGTTGTGCGGCCAATAACCAAGACAATCGAGGCCGAGCTCGAATGGTGCGGCACGGAGAGTATGCACGCTCTGCATCAAGCGGGGCAACTGTTCTTCCGGCACGTCACCCAGAAAAGCCAGCGTCAGATGGATGTTTTCCTGTCGTGTCGCTTTGCCGCCGAAGCGCCTGGCAACGGATCTGGCAATTGCGGAAAGTTGTTCAGCCGCTTCCGTTGGCGGCCAGAGGGCAAAGAAAAGTCTCATGGTGGCGCCTTGTTGAACGATTGAGGGGCGATTCACTCACCCTGACCCGCATAGGCCAGCAAATCGCTCAGTTGCTCATCCACTTTCAATAATTCCCGCCGAATACGACTGTTATGACTTTCCGTGGCATATTGCGTCAGTTTTGTCATCAGGGCGCTCAGCCTGTTGGGCAAGGGAGCACCCACTTGCGGGAAGAATCTGCGCAACCAGGACACGTTACCCTTGAAAATTTCCTGGAATATTTCATCCTCAAGTGAAACGATGGCCTGGTAACTGCCAGGGTCGCCCTGGCGGCCACAACGACCAAACAATTGCCGGTCGATACGACGTGAATCATGACGCTCGGTTGCCAGGACATGCAGTCCGCCCAGTTCGGCTATGCCGGGAGCCAAGCGGATATCGGTACCCCGCCCAGCCATGTTGGTCGCCACCGTAATGCGCCCGCGTTCGCCTGCATTGGCAATCAACTCGGCCTCTTCCTGGTCCTGGCGTGCATTCAGAACGCGATGGCCAAGCCCGCTGGCCGAGAGCAGACTGCTCAAATGTTCCGAACTCGCGACGGAGCGAGTGCCAACGAGGATGGGGCGACCATCAGCATGCACTCGTCGCACAGCGTCGACGATGGCCACCCATTTTTCCTCGGCGGTCAGGTAAACTTCATCAGGCAAATGGCATCGCCGTACCGGCCGATTGGTCGGAATAGTCACTACCGGCAGGCGGTAAACCGACCAGAGTTCGCCGGCAACTTCCCGTGCGGTCCCGGTCATCCCTGCAACGCGCAGATAGCGCCGGAAAAAACGCTGGTAACTGATACGCGCCAAGGTTTCCTGCTGCCCGGTAACTGAGCACCCTTCCTTGGACTCGATCATCTGGTGCAATCCGCGTTCCCACGAGCGATCCGCCATGACCCGTCCGGTGTATTCATCTACGATCTGCACCTTGCCTTCGCGCACGATGTACTGCTTGTCCCGCTGATAGAGGTACAGCGCCGACAAGGCACGCCGCATCAGTTCTTCGCGACGGCGCGGCCCCATCCAGATTCCGCCGTAGGGTTCCGCGAGTTCGATCGCGTGGCGACGGCCCTGCTCGGTCAATTCGACGTCGTGCTCGCGGGGATGAATGATGAAATCGCTACCGAGGGTCAGCCGGCTTGCCATGGTGATCGCTTCTGCGTAATTCTGCTCCTCTAAGCTGGAATCACCCTTGCCCGATATGATGAGAGGCGTGCGCGCCTCATCGATCAACACGCTGTCGGCCTCGTCGACAATCACGAAACACAGGCCACGCAGCAACAGGTTGCGAGTACGGGCATTCTCGGCATACATGCGCTCGATCTGCATGTACATCTGCCGGGCGTCACGACCAAGCACCAGGCGATCCCTCAGGTAGTCGAAGACCAGTTGCTTGTTTGTCCCATAAGTGATGTTACAGGCATAAGCCTTGCGCCGGTCCTCCGGGGTCATGCCCTCGGTAATGGTACCGACCGCCAGGCCGAAAAAACGGTACACCGGATCCATCCAGGCAGAATCGCGCTGTACCAGAAAATCATTGACAGTAACGATATGCACGGGGATACCGGCTAGTGCGGCAGTACAAGCAGGCAGGGTTGCGGTCAGGGTCTTGCCCTCACCGGTCTCCATTTCGGCGATCTTGCCTTCGAGCATAACCCGCCCGCCGAGCAACTGGACGTCGAAGGGGCGGATGCCCAGTCTGCGTCCGGCGACTTCACGGACCATGGCAAACGCCCGTGCGACCAGTCGTTCTTCAAGTCCTTCGCTGTACAAAGTTTGCCGGAGCTCCGGCACCAGTGCCTTGATCTGCTTGTCCGTCAGACCGACAAGATGTGCTCCCTCCTCATTGACGAGCGCGATAAACTCGTCCCGCCCGGCGTTGTGCCCGGAAATGCGCTGCCTAAACTTGCCGACCAGGCTGGCCGCAGCAAGATCCAGCCAGCTATCGCGCTGATCTTCACGCTGCGGGTAAGGTCCAAGTGCAATCCCGGGCCGAAGCTGGGCGGTTATAGTGCTTTCTTTCATTTAGGGAACAGATGTGGATGAAACAAATCGGGCGATGAAGGGCAAGGCGCGAGCGACATGGCGCAGCTCATCTTCGCAATAGACTGACAAGGCTGTCATGCCGATAGTCCTGTGCTCATTCGCTTCGCGCTGCAAGCAGATTCCATCAGAACAAGAACGCGGGCTAGCAGCCTGTCGAACTTGAAGGCTGCTAGACATTGAACTGCCGCATCAGCAGGCGCTTGAAGCTGCGATAGATCTGGAACCCCATCGGCTCGAAGCCATGGTTAAAGCGGACATAGACACGAGCACCGAGATACTCGGAACGAACTTCGGCAGGCACCGCCAATTCGAGTTGAAAGACCTGCCTCAGCGTTGTGACTCCCTGCTTGTCGCGAGGATCGACGGCAATGACACCCCCGCCAGCACTCCCCAAGGCGCCCGTCGGCAGTTTCGGCGACGCGCCTGGCACTTCGCGACGAATCTGAGCCGTAAGCGGTTCCGCCCCCCAGGATGCCAGCATGATCTCTACGCTGCGAGTGCTCTCACGGACCAAAGCGATGTCCTCCTGGAGCAAGGCTACGCGTGCGGTGATTTCTTTCGGCTCCACCACATAGCCAACCAGTTGTCCCTTGCTCACAAACCGCCCTGGCAAGTCTACCGCGTTGGGTATGACGAATCGTCCTTTGGCCGGGCTGTGGAATACCAGTTCTGCCTGACGTTCAAGTGTCCGCTGCAGATTTGCCTCAGCAGCAACCAACTGTTCGTACACCATCGCGGCCTGTACCCGGTCAAAGGGCAGCAGCGCATCGTAGCGCGCTGCCAACTCTTCGGCTTGCGCATGCAACACGGCAACACGCGTCGCCAGGAAAGGCTCCTCGGCCTGGATCAGCGGCTGTCCACGAACGACCTCGCTGTCGACCGGAGCAAGAATGTGCTCGATAAATCCGTCAACACCGGCACGCACCTGAGCTTCTTCTGGCACCCAGATGACACCTTCCGTACGCGTCCAGCTTGGCACAGGCAGGACAAACAACAGCAAGGCCAAAACCGTCACAATCGCCCCGCTCACCCAGATCGCCCGCCGACGCTGACGGCGCAGGCCAGGACTGCCAGTAACATGAGCGATCACCTTCCAGACCGGTATCACAGCCTGTGTCGTGATGGCCCAGATTGCCAGCAGTATGCCAATAAAGAAAAACTTGCCGGCAATGAACAAGATGATGATAAATGAAATGAATATGCGGTAAATGAAGGATGTAATGCCGTAAAACAGCAGCCAGTGACGCTCTCCCGGACTATTGGCCGGCGATTCTGCATCGGTCACCTTGAAAGCGTAGCGCTGGAACAGGTAGCCGAGATACTGGTTGGCACGAGCACCGAGATTGGGAATCTCGACAGCATCCACCAGCACGTAGTAGCCATCGAATCTGAGCAGAGGGTTACCGTTGAACAGCAGCGTTGACACACCGCTGATCAGCATCACGTTGTAGGCAATCGCACGGATGGCTCCAGGCTCGACGGCAAGCCAGACAAATACGGCCAGGGACCCCAGGAACAACTCGACGGCAATGCCGGCTGCACTAACGGCCATTCGTTTGCGCTTGTCCTTGAAGCCCGACGCAGCAGAAGCATCAACATAGGGCACTGGCGATAACACAAGCAGCATAATACCTATGTCATGAACTTCCCCACCCCATTTGCGCGTGACGTAGGCATGACCCAACTCGTGCATCGCCTTGACGAAGGGATAGACAAACCAGAGCAACACCAGATTGCCCGGACTGAGGACTCGCTCGGAAATGTTTTCGGTCAGGTCGTTCCAATGCGACACGGCGAGAACCCCCCCCGCCACCACCACAAGCAACCAGATGACCATTCCGATCCGGCTGATCAGCGGATCAACCCAGCGCAGGGTGCGCAGCAGGAAACGATCCGGGTCGAACAGGGGAAAACGCAGTGCCAGCGGGGACCAGAGGCGCTGCTTCCAGACCATTCTCTCATGCCGTTCGTAACGCCGAAAAACCTCCAGACTATCGGGCGGCACGTCGGTCAGCAAGGCATCGGCGGTATGCAACTGCCCAAGCAGTCGGATTACATCCTCCTGCGTCGGTGCCATGTCGCCAAGCTGCTCGGTCGCGGCATCCCAGATTTCCTGAACGGTACGCTGACCATCCATGAGGCCGATGAAATGATGCGCCGAGGGAGAGAAGCGATAGGCACGCTCGGCGGCAATATCATGAAGAACGAACCAGATCTGCCCGCGGAATGTCTGGCGCACGATCTTGACGTGCGACCGCAGGCGTGGTCGCAAGCCCGCAACGCGATACCACGAGGGACTGAAAAGCGATTCGCTCACGGCATCATGGCCTCAAGGCCACCACGACCATATCCACATGCGCACCCAATGCGTCAGCTTGTGGGTCCAGATCCAGAAAAGATTGCGGCTACCGATCTCGATCTTGCCGATACCTTCCATCCCTGGTCGCAATCTTTCAATTTCTCCCTGGACAACGGCTTCCACGCGAAAATAATTCCGTCCCTGGTCTACAACAGAGACCGGCGTGATCTTGTCGACAAGCAGTCTGATTTCGTCGTTGGGCATGCTGGTCAGAGCGAGCCTGCCAGGCTGACCGACTGCAACTTCGGTAATATCCCGTTCGTCCACCTTCATGATCACCCGGTAGGTGTCAAGCGGAGCCACTTCGAACAGAACGTTGCCACGCTCGACAGCCGCACCCAGCGACTGGCTGAGATCACCCTTGACAATAACACCATCAAACGGCGCACGCAGGTGGGTACGGGCGAGTTGTTCGTCCACCAGGATGATCTGGGCCTTCACCTGCCCGGCCTGCGCTTCAAGAATCCGCGCACGGGCGCGGTTGCCCTCGGCAATCGCCTGGCGACGTTCGCTGTCGTACTGAGCGCCCTGGCTAAGCAGCTTCAGGCGCTCAAGTTGCAGGTCACGGTCATCGAGCGCTGCGAGTTCGTCACCACTGCGGACAATATCCCCGGCACGGGCGCGGGCATCGATGATATAGCCCTGCATGGCCGCCGTGATTGCACGCTGCACCTTGCCTTCGAGGCTGGCATCGGCGGTAATCAGGTAATCACCCTTGACGATCAGGAAGAAGGCCAGCGTCAGCACGATGGCGCCGGTCCAGAACTTCTGAGCGGCATGGCGTGGTCCTGTCAGATTGCGCCAGTAGGCGAGCAAGTCGTCCCAGGCCCTCTGTGCCAGCCAACGATCCTCCCTGCGCTTGACCTCCAGCACCTGCCCAAGGAGAAGTGTTGCGTGCTCGCAAAGCTCGATCGAATGCGCATCGAACTCGGCACCTGCTGGCAATTCGAGGGTGACTGCACCTAACACAGCCCCCCCGGTCGTCAGCGGAATCGTACAGACCGCTCCTGCCCCGTGCTGCTGAAGGAGTTCAGCATGCGCACGAGTCAGTTGGAAATGGGCATCCTTCCGGGGAGGGAAAAGCACGGTCGCCAATTGATCTGCCGCCTCTTCCATGGCGGCCTCGATGTTGCGGATCAAGTTGGCTTTCTTGGCGAAAGCCGCACTGTGAGACAGCGCCCTGACCTGGATATGGTCACCCTTGAGAAAACCGATGCTGACCCGTTCACAGCCGAAAATCGTCGCCAACTCGGTCGCCACCGCCGTCGCTGCCGCCTGAAAATGTTCATGCAGCAGCGATGTGGCAAGCAATTTAAGTACGGTCACCAGCCGCGCCTTGCTCGAGAATACCTGGCGTCGGGCGAGTGCCTCAAGCCAGCCGATGCCCCAGCCAAGGCGTTGCACCACCTCGTTGACCACAGCTTCTGAACGGCCTTCAAGTTCCAGCGCCACCACGCCGTAGAGTTCGTCGTCAACCAGGACCGGATGAGCGATACAAACCGGATCCTGTTTACGCGCCGGGCGTTTGATGCCTTGAACGATTACCCGCCTGTCCTTCAGTGCCTGCTCGACGACAACAACCAGCCGGGGATTGCCCTCTATGCCTTCCGGCCAGATGGCAACCGGGGAAAACGCCGCGCTCTCCGTGGTTCGCAGCACGACAGCGCCACGCATGACGCCATCGAATGAACGGCACTGAATATCAAGCCAACTGGCTGTAAACCCTTGCAGGTCACTGGCATGAACAAGGCGCGCCCACAGATCCGACTGGAACGATTCACCTTCGGACTCACCGTCGCTGCGACGACCACCGGATACCAGGACGATACCCTCATCGTGTGCCATTCAAAACTCCTAACCCGAGCACTTGGTGGGAAGTGGCTATTTCAGAGCCGTAGCAACCACCGCCAGGTCGGCTTCCGCCAGCGTCCCTGCGGCTTGCTTGAGCCTGAGGCGATTGACCAGATAGTCATAACGTGATTGCGCAAAGTCGCGCAGGGCCATGTGCAGATCACGTTGTGCATCGAGCACGGCCAGCACGGTGTTCAGTCCGGCCTTGTAGCCCTCGGTCTTGGCCTCGAGCGCGCTTTGCTGCGCCACAACGGACTGCCTGAGCGCCTTGATCAGGCTAATGCCACTGACCGTACCGTCGAACGCAGCACGGGTTGTCCGCTCGATCGAGCGGAATTCCTGCTCGAGTTCCTCCTTCGACTTCTGATAGCGATGCGCCGCTTCCTGGGTCACCGCACTGGTCATGCCGCCCTCGAAGATCGGCACAGTCAGGCGTAGGGTCAGGTCTTTCGTCTCAACGTCGCTGCCGCCGCCGTACAGCGTACTGCCGGTATCCTTGCGGTTCTGATTGTAGATCATCGCCAGAGTTGGAAAATGGCCGGCACGCTGGCGCATGACTTCCTGATGCGCCACTTCCACGCCTTCCTGACGGGCACGCAGGATCAGGTTCTTCTCCAGGGCGGACTCGACCCACGGCTCGACCTTTGCCGGCTCGGGCGTTTCCAGCGGAAAGTCATCACGCAGAGCCTGCACGTTTTCGATGACTTTTCCCGTTATTTCACGCAAGCCCTGACGGGCATCGCGCAGCTTGTTCTGGGCCTCGATCTCACGCGCCAGGGTCACGGCATAACGCGCATCGGCATCATGCTGCTGGGTGATCGTGCCAAGCCCCATCTTGCGCTTTTCCTGCGCGAGATCGCGCAGCTTGCCGACCGCTTCACGTTCCGCGCGGGCCAGGGCCAGGCTGTCACTCGCCGCGAGCACCACCAGGTAGGACACTACGGTGCGCAGTTGCAGATCCTGCTCGGCGGCAAGCAAGGTATATTCGGCCTGTCTGACGATCGCCTTGGCCTGCTTGAAGCGCTCGATGACGTCCATGCGAAAGATCGGCTGGTTCACGGACAGCGTGCGACTGTCGGTCGGATAGGTTTTTGACCCGATACCGTAGATCGGGTTCTCGCTTTTCAGTACCTGCTGCCGGGTCGTGACCTGATCAATCTCGTATTTGACCGTGGGGAAGAATCCGGCCCGAGCCTGATCGATGACCGTGCTGCTGGCCTTCGCCTCGGACTGAACAATACGGAACTTGGCGTCGTTCTGGAGGGCCAGCGCATAGACCTCTTGCAAGGTCTCACCGAGCACCGGCATCGGCAGGCACACCAGCACTGCCGCCAGGCAGGCTGCCAAATTGGCCCGACAGCACAAGCCGGGCTGACTATGTTTCACTGATTTCAAAATCCGCCACCAGTCAAATTCAATTCGTCGATTTCCCGGAATCCGTTTCCGGGCATCTTCCGTACATTACATATCAAAAATGACGCCACATTTCACGCCCGCCGGAATCCTGTTATCCGGATTGGGCATCTGCAAGCGCACCCCCATCGTTCCGCTGGCCGCATCGACCACCTTATCCACAACGACCACCCTGGCCTTGAATGTTTCAGTCAGATACGGCGCCACATTAACCTGTCCGCTCATACCCACTTTCAGCTTGCTGAAAAGGGACGTCGGGGCGATCACTTCGACATTGAGCGGGTTGATCTGTGCCAGCTTGAGGACAACCGATTTTTCCGCGCGGATAAATTCTCCGGGGTGCAGGCGGCGCTCAACAACAACGCCATCGATCGGACTGATGATCGTCCGCAAGCGCAGCAGTTCTTGATCTTTTATGAGTTCCTGCTCGCGCAGGCTGACCTCGGTGACCAGTTCATCGCGTTCCTGAGCTGAAATCAGCTCCTTGGCGAACAGCGCCTCGTTCCGGTCAACCCGACGCCGGCCAAACTCGACACGCGCCCTGGATAACGCGACTGCAGCGCCCTCGACCCCGGACTGCAGTCTGGCAACGACCTGCCCCTTGCGTACCCGATCGCCGCGATTGACCAGGACATGCTCAAGGATGCCGTCGACCGGGCTGCCGACATTGGTGACCATGAATGGCTCGACCAGGCACTCGTGCTCGCGGCCGGGATTATCGGCACCGACGGCACGGAATGAGCGTTTTGTTGCCTGGGTCGGCGACCCTGATTGTGGCAAACCCGCTTGCGCAGAGTCCGTCTGCGGCGGCGAACCAGTCGCCTGAGCCTGAACGCCCAGTGCCAATGACATTAGAACAAGCCCTGCTACCCAGAACTGCATCCCGCGCTCCCTATCCTGCCGAATTGTAGTCAGACTGACCCTGTTAGCAAACAGCAAAAACCATGTCAGGGAGGGAAATACTATCATTCGATGCCGTTATGCACAACACAATTAATGCACACAACATACTTGGCGAAATTGCGGAATGAAAATGACGGACAACAGCCGTTCAGTGCGGCGGAAAATCAGACCGGCGCAAGCGATCCAGAACCCGGCCGAAAAGCCGCTGGCGATGTTCAGGTTGCTGCGCAGCACGCAGTCCGACGAGGCCAAGACCAAGAACCAGTGTATCCCGTTCAAGATCATCTGCGGTTGCCAGTGCCTGCTGCGGGAGAAGTGAGACATCGGCTGCGGCGACCATCAGGTACTGTCCATTGTGCCAGGCCGTACTTAAATCGGCAGTAGTGCTGCGATCCGCCTCGGCGCGCTCCTCGCCATCCGTATTGCCGGTGCGATCAGGCTGGCTGTCGTAACTCGATCCAGGTAGCCTGCTCACCGCTCCTGACAAGGTTATGGCATCGAACGGGCCGCCGCCACGCAGATGCCCGACCGGTCCGAAGTTGCCCAGGCTGAAGATGTTCCGGAAGAGGTCCGGATCGTGCGCCGAGCCGGGGCGTCCAGCGTCATTCATCGCATCCGTCTCCTGCGACAGGCCGTAGGACAGATCGGTCAGCGAGGAAAGTGAGCTGTCGTCATCTTCGCCATCGCCGAATACTGAATTGAACTGATTGATCAGAATCTGCGACATGAAATCCTGCATGTCGAACTCGATACTCGTCACCAGACCGTTGGTCAGTGTGATCGAGGCATACGAACCAAAGAGCAGGTCTTCAGTGAGGGTGCCATACAACAGGTCACGTCCCTGCCCGCCGATCAGTATGTCGTTGCCCGCGCCGGCATTGAGCGTGTCATCGCCACCCTGGAGGATATCGAGCGAAGCGATTCTGACCACCGTGCCGCCACCCGAATAGCTCACCATGCCGAAATCGCCGAAGACGATGTCGTTGCCGCCCGCACTCAGCAGAATATCGCCTTGCGCACCGCCGATCATCACATCATTGCCGTCGCCGGTGGATACTGCATCGCTGCCGCCCAGCAACGGATCGGTCGAAGCAAGCTGCTGCACGGCACCGGCCGCATCGAGGGTAACCGTGCCGTTGTCACCAAGAACAACATCGCTTCCGCTGCCCGAGGACACGAAGTCGTTGCCAACCCCGGCCAGCACGACGTTGTTACCATCGCCGACGTCGATGACGTCATCGCCACCCGTCAGGTTCGTCGTGTCGGTCGTCGCGATCAGCGTCGTGCTGCCGCTCGTGGCGTCAAACTGGCCATTGTCACCGATCACGGTATCGTTGTCCGCGCCCGTCGTGATGATGTCATTGCCGTAGCCGCCCACCACCACGTTGTTGCCGTCTCCGACATAGACCACGTCATCGCCGCCCAGATCCACCACCAACGGATCGTACGGCTGTTGTGTCGAGCCAAAGGTCGTCAGCAAGCCCGTCGTATCCCAGGTCGCGTAGCCGTTGTCGCCAATCACCACGTCGT
>JAIFKU010000090.1 GCA_020049495.1 Accumulibacter sp. | reverse complement strand
TCTTATATGACATACACATCGTTACATCAACTCACACAGGAGAACATCGCATGACAACCAATGCAGTCACACTTGAATTACCTGATATTCGTGTTGCCAAGATTGCGACCGCTGAAAGTTTGAGCGGCCTGAGCCAAATTGAATACCACTTGGGCTATCTGGCCAGCAGTCCGGATCGCATCTTTATCCGGCTCTACAAGAACAGCGGTAACGGCAAGTTCAATACCAACTGGCTTGCCCTGGCGGATATCGAGAAAGCGTTAGCGAAAGTGCCGGCAGACGAATCATTTACTGCCGATGCCTTCACGCCGCTGTTTCTCCATCGCTCGGTCAATAGCCGCTACTTCACCATCGCCTGTTTGCTCGATGCCGGACTCCTTCGCCGTTCCGAGGAGGGTTATGTCCGTCATACCCCGACGGAATTGTGGGCGGAACTTCAAGCCTTGATCCAGGCAGGGACTCACCTGCAGTCAACGTCTATGCCCCAAGGCGCAGGGCATATCGCCGTGAAGGCGGCGAAGGTAAGCACGGAAGTGAAGAAGTCGCCAAAGAAGACTGCGGTACCCATGAAGTCAGTTGTACCCACAAAGACAGCAGCAACCACGCACCATGCTTGAAGTCATCACGGGTCTTGCTGTGTTCACGGCGCTCTGTCTGGCTACCAAGGCGTTGCGACTCTATGCCTTCATCGGCCTTGCCATCCTTTCCATGCTGTACCCACTTGCCACTTTGGTACTGGCCCTTACTGGCGCTAGCGCTTATCTGTTTTTCCGCAACCGTTCCATCTAACCCGAAGGAGTATCAAATGGAAATTGAACGCTACTTGCTGGACGCTGTTGAATTGGTCATGAATGAAGATTACATCGATGACCTGGATGAGGCCGCTCTATCATCAGCCGTAATTTCTATGGCTTCATATCTTGCACATCAGGTACAGGACTGAATCGAGTCCAGAGTCAGTGCAACGCTGACTGCAGCACCAGCAGCAATATCCCTCCGGCACCTCTTCTCCGAAAACAATCCGATCGCTCACCAATCCGCTCTTCTGTGGAGGCCCGCGTTCGTCTTTATGGATTGTGTTTCGGGGAAGGGCTGGCCGGAAAAACCACCCCATTATTCAAAAGGAACACCCCATGAGATCAAGCGGCAAAAGTCCATCCAAGAAATTTGTATCGGCAGTTGTCGGGTTTCTCGCAGGCACGAAAATTTACGGCAGGCCCAGAGAGTCCACGCTGTCTTTAATGCTGGAGTCTTTTCGGCTGCGCAGGCAAATGAAAGAGCTCAATAAAAAATACAACATTAATGAGAAGGACAGCAAATGGACACGCTGATGGCCTACATCATGGCGATTCTATTTGCGTCGTTGAGGATCATTCTGTTTTTCTTCTTCTGGTGGCTGTTGCTAATGGCATTTTTCTCAGTTATCCGTTACCTGTAGGGTGGCTGAATGTTGCCGGGTCTGGACGTTACACACACCTCTGCACTTTCGACAATAGCCAGTATTGCGTTGAGACTCCTTATTCCGCACGTAGTTTACAGGCCGAGCGTAGCACCGAAATTGCAAGTGCGCGCCCCGACAGTTTCATCCGCAGTCATCTTGAGGTGACGGAAATACTCAGGGCCATCGACTGACACCGGGGCGGGCTGGAATTCTAGGAACCTGACGGGGTGCCATCTCGGGCAGGTTTTCAGGTTTTCAGGTTTTCAGTTCTGCAGCCTTGGACAAAAAGTCATTTCCAAGTTCGTTGACAGCAATACTGTGGGGACTGGCACATCATCGAATTGGGTTATAAGTGGTCCATGCCATTATGGTATTGTTGTGCAAATGACACAAGCTCCTCAAATTCCTTCTTGCTTAGGATTCAACAAATGAATGCAAAATTTCTACTTATCTTTGTTGTAGCCTTTCTGTCAGGGTGCCAGCCAACTGATAAGAAAATTGACGTCAGATCACAAGGGGTGGTTGATACCGCCCCGAATCTAATGGATGGAATTGATCTAAAAAAGGCAAGTGATATTGAGCCACACATAATATTAGCCAGAAGCGCAAGTATCGAGAGGCTTGCGCAAGCCATTGCTGATGTAGATGAATGGCTCTTTATCGCAGAAGATGAAAAACCTGCACGAGAAATGATTGAGGGGGAAATCAATAAGCTTAGGCAACGGATCGAAACTGAAGTCGAGAACTTAAATAAAGCAGCGCTTGTCGCTCCGAATGGCAAGATTGCCTCAGAAAAGATGTCAAATATTCACTCACTACTGGCTCTCTATCCTGCACCGATAAGTGTGAAGCAAAGAGCCAAGTTTGAACAAATGACGTCGAACATACTGGCCACATTAAAGCGAGTAGAGGATATTCGTCACCTGAGGTATAACGCGTGGGCGATTACATTGATTCAAGCCGGCTTGACCGGTTATCGGAATGAACTGTCAATGAAAAACATATTTGATATCAAGAAATTGGTGAAGACCGACAAGGAGAGATTGATCAAGAATTGTGTCGATACGATGAGCGCAATCGACCCCGCGCACCTGGATCCAGCGACTATGGATATATACAACTATGTCCTCGGTCTTACCAAGGATGCCCTGGGTAGCGACGATGAGGCGAGAGTAAATCTGGCAAGGGGATTCGCCAATCCGAAAGTTATTCGCAGGACTCCTGGTGACTTTTGATGAAGTTAATAGTGACCTTTTGGTTTCTTCTGTGTAACACGGCTTTTTCCATGCTGGAGGCCAAGTCCTATGTTCCCATTGGCTCAATTCAGGGCGGTCAGAATGCTTCATATGGCGCTTTTTATTCAGCCAAAATGGAGGACAGGCCATTCCTCCCTGGGATACGTCCCACCGAACTGGAATTGCTTGAGGATGCCCTTCGTAGAAAGATGCCGAGAACAATCGGCGAGTCGCGGGTGCAAGCACAGAATAAGATTATCCGCAACTCGTTGCGTGATCCGGTGAAGAGAGCGCACATCAAAGGGGTTCTTGCGGAGGCTCTATACTTAGAGAAAAACCCGAAATGGGGATACGTAGCAAAACCCAATGCTCCCCAGATCGATGTCTACACATGGCGAGTAGGACAACGGCGACCATTTGGAGCGCAAATCAAGACGCATGGCACAGCAAACCCATTGATATACGCTAAAGACATGGTCGAGGATTACAAGGCGCCTTTATTTCTTGTCCCAGACGATCATGTTAATCCTCTAAAGGATCATTGGAAAATCCAACTGCAAGAACATGAGTTGGCAGGTCGAAATCGCGAAGTAACTGATGCGCGGCGACAACTCAGTCGAATACGTGGACTGGGGTTTACCTCTAGAGAGTTGGATCACTCTTATACCAAAGTGGCTAGATTTGCGTTTAGGGAGCAATACGCTGGCTACGTGTCATTGGGGTCTGGGTTGGCGATGGCAATTGGTCCTCAAATGTGGAACATCTGGCAGACGGGGTCATTTACTGATCAAACCATGCATCAATCGGTGCAAATGGTTTCCGTCCTGGCAACTGAGCGAGCAACAACACGTCTCCTGTCGCGAAAATCTGGAACGATTCTCTCACGCCAGAATGTTAATGTTTCCGGCACCTCCAAACTCGGAAGTGGGGCACTGCGTGGCAGCTTAAAAGGGAACGTCATTGTTGGAACAGCCATGCTTACAACCGATACTGCATTCTCGTTATATGAGTACGGTGGTAAGCGCGCTTTTCAGAATCAGGGCTTTTACACAAATTTCGGTGGTGCAATTGGAGGTATGGCTCTTGGAGTGCCATTAGGAATGCAAGCATCAGCAGGTGTTTTGTTGTGGACAAAAAATCCGCTGGCTGCGGCAGCTGCAGGCTTTGTCACTACACTGGCCATCGGCACAATAGGCAATCTAGGAGGCCGTGCAGCTACCCACAGAATTCTTGAAGCCGTGAATCCGGAATTCCTGCACAAGGAAGAAGACTCTGCAATTAGTGCTGCAAGAAGTCGAATTTCAGAGGCTATTTCTCTGCGTCAATCACAAGAAGTTAATAGGAGAATATGAATGAGCGCTCAACGATTTGTGACTCGCCGAACCGTCTTAGCGATGGCACTCCTGCCGGTGCTTGCCTTAATGTCATGCGCTAGTCGACCTACTCGCCCTGAGCCGATTGTGGTGGACACCACAGGTGTAAAGGATGTCAAGGATCTCATTCGCGCAATCAAGCGCTCGGGAGAAGGACTTCTACCTCAATCTGCGTCGGATGAGTCTTTCCTTGTCGCCATATCGAAGTCATTTGTTGACAATGCACGGGCGGCTGCAAATGAATATGGCATACACATACCCTCGTGGATACTTGATCGGTTACCTAGCAAACGCGTCGCATGGGATAAGCCTGACAAGACAGATGCCGTAGTCTTTATCACAATACTTGGAGTAGCTTTTATATTGCCCAAACTATTCTTTTTCACTGTGGTTCTTGCATCGATACTCTTGATGACCAATTTCATTGCGGAAGAACTTCGAAAGCTGAAAACTGAGGCAATCTGAGTAAACTGCCGTCATTGAGGGGGCGGGGAAATGCAGTGTAGATTTAACATTATGAGGCTGATCCTGTTCTGTCTTATATTTGGAGTAACTACTTGCGCTACATTCATCCCTAGAGTGTATTTGATCCATACGAACCAGCTATTGGATACATTACAAAAGCAGTTTCCGCTAAGTCTTGAGAAGGGAGCTGGCTTTGTTGGCCTCACAATCGGCGTCCCACAATTAGCATTGATTCCCGAACAAAACCGTGTCAGCGTCGATGGAGACTTTGTTGCTAATGCCGGAAAACTTGGATTGGTTGGGCATTTCACTGTTAGCAGCTCGTTACGCTATGACGCCGAACAGAGCGCGATCTATCTGAAAGAGACTCGGCTCGATTCTTTACAGTTCAAGGGTGGCCATGATTTTCCCGAGCGGGTGCGTTCTAGGATTGATCGCATCGTGTCAGAGTCAATATTGAAGAGGTCTTTGCATCGCTTCCAACCGGGTGAATTGGCTGCGCTTGGTTTTAAAATCGATGTTGAGGCGATTGATGTCGTACATAACGGAATTCTGATGAAGCTTCGTCCTGTGCGCTGAACATGTTAATCTTTCTATCGAGGTGAAGGTTCCCCTTTAACGCCCTCGCAATGCAGTGTGCCTGCCCACTTCAATCACACCTTGCCGCCACTGCTCTGGCCATCGCTGGTACGCATTGGGCTCCTCGACTGCGCAATAGTGAGCCAGACGGATGATCTTGATGGCGCACCCTAGCGTGAACGTTTATGCCCCTTATGGCGTTGCCTACCTTATAACCGGTGCGTTTTTAATTGGCCGCCCCTCGACAGTTTCATCCTCAGGCACCCCGAGGTGACCGGCTGGCGCGCTGCATCGACCCCAACTGACTTCCCGACGCGAAAGCCAACAGACTGCAAGCCTTGCAACACAAGGGGCGGCGACGTGTCGTCGAGTGCGCCGGGTGTGACAACAAGTTATTTTCTTTCTTGGGGGCTCAGGCAGTGCTGCTATATCGGGAGAGGCGGACATCCTCCCGTGGCAGAAAATATCTCACACCTCCCGACGCACCTGTCGCCACGACGCCGGCCATCTGGCGCAAGCGTTTCCTGATAAAGGTTGGCGACACGTCGTCGGGTTGGCCGTGGCAATTCAGGGATTCTGTCTTAGACGCACATGTAGAATGATTGGATTAATGTTTTTTACCGGGGAGCATTACAAGTGAGTACGCCAACCCTTTTATCACTAACGGTTGAAGAAGCTGTGGCACGCATGGTCAGCCTTGACTACTTGCCTGAGGGTTTTGCCTTGCAGGACATTACTTCTGCGTTCTTGGAAGTTGCTCAGGCTGACTACGAGAATGCCAGAGTTGGCCAGAGGGAATTGCATGCGATCCGCGCGAATGTTTGCGAGGCCCGGCATGAACTCGCTCTGGCACTTATTGCCGCAATGGAACACGAACTGGAACGTGGCAAAGATTCCAAGCTTGTTCTTTCCGACGACTCTGACAATATTCAGCGCGTGACTACAGAAAGCTTGTCTGAATGGACAGGTGATCAGTTTGGCATGGGCGCACCAGAGTGGGAGTCGTGGAATCAGAACCCGGGCCCCCAAGGCGTCATTTGGGAAAATGTCACCATCAAAATCTATGCGAATTTTCAGCTTGGCTGTCTCTGGGACAAAAAACTAATCAAAAAGATGTCCTTTATAGAATTGGCATTATTGGGAAAAAAGAAACTTGAACCGAACAATCTTGGCGGGATATTGATTGGCCTGAGTCAGAGAAAGAAATTCCCTCCCCAAAGGTTTGTCGAGCCTAAGGACAAGACAGCGGTATCAAAACTCAGGCGTTGCTTGATGAAGCTGACAGGGTTAGCAGACGACCCTTTCCTTCCATTCAATGAAGCGGATGGCTGGAGGCCTCGGTTCAGTTTAATTGACGATCAACGTAATGCCGATGAGCGCGCCAAGGCAAGAGCCCAACACGTCAGTCTGGACGAGGCTAAAGACTATGAACATGAGGGCGACGAGGCGGACGAGTGGCTTAGAAATAACGAGTAGGGTTACCAGTAACCGCCTCATTTGCACTTATACGAAAACAATAACTTATTGAGTACTAAAGACTAATCTAATAACCAAGGTCGTTGGCGTAACCAGTAACGCATCTCCATTAGGAGATGCAGTAACTGGATTGGCCTGAGGTCGATTCTCCTCATCTCCTGGACAGTCCGTTTCATCCTAAAAAACTGAGTTACCGCTGATCCAATTCGCCGAAATGGCGGCAGACTATGGGTTTGCGGTTACGTTGAGGAGTCACCCGATGGGT
>JAIFKU010000027.1 GCA_020049495.1 Accumulibacter sp. | reverse complement strand
CAGGACACGGCTCGATGAAGTGGAAAAATTATAACACTTCAGCCGCGTAATCGGCGAGACGGGAACGCTCGCCGCGTTGCAGGGTGACGTGGCCGGAGTGTTCCCAGCCCTTGAAACGGTCGACCACGTAGGTCAGACCGGAACTGCCTTCGGTCAGGTAAGGGGTGTCGATCTGCGCGATGTTGCCCATGCATACCACCTTGGTTCCGGGCCCGGCGCGGGTGATCAGCGTTTTCATCTGTTTCGGCGTCAGGTTCTGCGCCTCGTCGATGATCAGGAATTTGTTGAGAAAGGTTCGACCGCGCATGAAATTGAGCGACTTGATCTTGATCCGGTTGCGGATCAGGTCATGTGTGGCCGCCCGTCCCCATTCGCCGGCCGAGTCATCGGTCTTGTTGAGCACTTCGAGATTGTCTTCGAGCGCCCCCATCCACGGACCCATTTTTTCCTCTTCCGAGCCCGGCAGGAAACCGATGTCCTCACCCACGGGAACGGTGACGCGGGTCATGATGATCTCGGAGTAGAGCCTGGTGTCGAGCACTTGGGTGAGCGCAGCGGCAAGAGTGAGCAGGGTTTTTCCGGTACCCGCCTGGCCGAGCAGGGTGACAAAATCAATCTCCGGATCCATCAGCAGATTGAGTGCGAAATTCTGTTCGCGATTGCGCGCGGTGATACCCCAGACGCTGTTTTTCAGGTGAGTGAAGTCGGTCAGCGTTTCAAACTGGGCCGTTTTTCCGGAGACTTCGCGGACGATGGCGTAAAGGGCTTGCTCTCCTTCCTGATAGAGGAACTCATTAACCAGCAATTTCGGACAGAGCGGACCCTTGACGCGATAGAGCGTGCGGCTTTCACGCTTCCAGGACTCCATCCCGTGTCCGTGCTTGTCCCAGAAGTTTGCCGGGAGTTCGCGGACGCCGGTGTAGAGCAGGTCGGTATCTTCCAGAACCTTGTCGTTGAAGTAGTCCTGTGCTTCCAACCCGAGCGCGCGGGCCTTGATGCGCATGTTGATGTCTTTCGACACCAGGATGACGGCGCGTTCCGGATGCAGGCGTTGCTGATGGATGACGACGGCCAGAATCTGGTTGTCGGCCTTGGCGGTGGGCAGACCGGTCGGCAAGTCGCTGGGGATGGCCTGGGTCTGCAGGAAAAGGCGACCGCTGGCCAACTGTTGTGAAGGGCCGAAGAGAGCGATCCCGTTCTCGATTCCGTCGCTATGGCTGCTGACGATCTCGTCCAGGGTGCGCGTGACCTGGCGCGCATTGCGCGAGACTTCTGACAGGCCCTTCTTGTTGTTGTCGAGTTCTTCCAGCGTCATGATCGGCAGGAACACGTCGTGTTCCTCGAAACGATAGACACTCGTCGGATCGTGCAACAGCACGTTGGTGTCGAGGACGAAGAGTTTGGTCAAGGGAGCGACAGGTTTTGCCTGGTCGGCGTTTTTGCGGGCCATGAGCGTGCTTTCTCCAGGGGGTAGGTGGGTTCAGAGGCGAATCAGAGCGTGTTCACGAAATCAAGTACGTCTTGTGCGTGACCGGGGGCCTTGACTCCCCGCCACTCGCGTCGAACAACGCCTTTTTTGTCAATGACGAAGGTGCTGCGTTCGATACCGCGTACCAGCTTGCCATAGAGTTTTTTCTCCTTGATGACAGAGAACTGCGTGCATAAGCGTTCGTCGGCATCGGAAAGCAGGTCAAAGGGCAAATCCTGCTTGCTCCTGAAATTTTCGTGCGAGCGGATGCTGTCACGGGAAACACCGACAAGTACGCAGCCGGCCTGGACAAAAGCCGGGTAGAGGTCGCGAAACTCCTGTGCTTCAGTTGTACAGCCCGGTGTACTGTCCTTGGGATAGAAATAAATCAGTAGCGTTTTGCCGCGGCAGTCGGAAAGTCTGAATTCCTTCCCGCCAGTTGCCGGAAGGCTGATGTCGGAGACGATTTGATTGATCATGCGCTGCTTTCAATTGTCGATAGGGGTCGATTGTTGTAAGAAATGGGGTGGCCGGTCAAGTCAGATGGCTTTAAATCGGGTTTTGAGTGCGCTTTGGCGACGAATCCGATAACCTTAGCACCTTTGTCTGCCCCGCATCCCTTCGGAGAATCCCATGCCGGTTATTGAAGTTCGTCACCCCCTGGTCAAGCACAAAATCGGGCTGCTGCGTGAGGTCAATATCAGCACCAAGAAATTCCGTGAACTGACCGCCGAACTGGCCCGGTTGCTGACCTACGAGGCCTGTCGCGATTTCGCCTTGGAGCGTTGCGTGATCCAGGGCTGGGCAGGTCCTGTCGAAGTAGATCAGATCAAGGGCAAAAAAGTTTCCGTCGTGCCTATCCTGCGCGCCGGCCTGGGGATGCTCGACGGGGTGCTGGATCTGATTCCGAGTGCCAAGGTCAGCGTCGTCGGAATCGCCCGAAACCACGAAACCCTGATGCCGGAACCCTATTTCGAGCGCTTTGTCGGTCAGCTCAGCGAGCGCATGGCGCTGATCATCGATCCGATGCTGGCTACCGGTGGCTCGCTGATTGCCACCATCGACATGCTCAAGCGCAACGGCTGCAAGCAGGTACGTGCGCTGGTGCTGGTCGCCGCGCCTGAGGGCATCAAGGCGCTGGAAGCGGCGCATCCCGACGTGGATGTCTATACGGCAGCCATTGACAGCCACCTCAACGAAGTGGGCTACATCATTCCCGGTCTGGGTGACGCGGGCGACAAGATTTTCGGAACCAAATAATTTTCGCTGTTCAACTCTTGTTTAAAGGAAGAAATCATGAAGAAGAAGCTCTCGCTGTTGATCGTTGCCCTGATGGCCGGCGCCCTGTTCGCCGCGTGCAGCAAGCAAGCCGAAGCGCCGGCACCGGCACCGGCGCCAGTTGCTGCGCCCGCACCCGCTGCGCCGGCGATTGTCGTCGGTCTCGACGACAATTTCCCGCCGATGGGCTTCAAGGATGAGAAGAACGAACTGGTCGGTTTCGACATCGATCTGGCCAAGGAAGCCGGCAAGCGTCTCGGCGTCACAGTGAAATTCAAGCCGATCGACTGGAGCGCCAAGGAAGCCGAACTGAACGGCAAACGCGTCGACGTGCTGTGGAATGGCCTGACGATCACCGAGGAACGCAAGGCCAACATCCTGTTTACCACACCGTATCTTGAGAACCGCCAGATCATCGTCGTCATCGACAAGTCGCCGCTCAAGACCAAGACTGATCTCAAGGGCAAAGTGGTTGGCGTGCAGGACGGCAGCAGTGCGATCGACGCGGTGCAGAAGGATGCAGCAACGGCCAAGTCGATCAAGGAACTGAAGAAGTTCGGCGACAACGTGACGGCGCTGATGGATCTGTCCACCGGTCGTCTCGATGCCCTGGTCGTCGATGAAGTGGTCGGCCGCTACTATACGGCCAAGAAACCGGGCGAATACCGCGTCCTGGAGGAAAATTTCGGTACCGAAGACTACGGTGTCGGCACACGCAAGGATGACACCGACCTGATGGCCAAGTTGCAGAAGGCGATGGATGACATGAAGCAGGATGGTACAGCCGCCGCGATTTCGACCAAGTGGTTCGGCAAGGACATCATCAAGAAGTGAGGGTGTGAAAAGCGAATCGAAACGCTCTCGACGCAGAGGTCGCAGAGACGCAGAGAGCGCAGAGAAAGGCGAGCTAACAAAGACTTCTTTCTCTCTGCGTCCTCTGCGCCTTTGCGCTCTCTGCGTTGAAAGAGGTGCGTTTTTTGTCACTCTTGAAGACTAACGCATGAACTACGTGCTCGACATCATGGGGCCCCTGCTTGAAGGTACAGGGGTTACCGTGCAGGTATTCCTCATTACACTCGTTATTTCCGTGCCGTTCGGCCTCTGTCTGGCGCTGCTCAGGATCTCGCGTTTCAAGGTGTTGAGCGGCTTGGTCAATGGCTACATCTGGCTGATGCGCGGTACGCCGCTGATGCTGCAGATGCTGTTCATCTATTTTGCCCTGCCTTTCGTTCCGGTGATCGGCATTCGGCTGCCTGATTTTCCGGCGGCCATCGTCGCCTTCGTCCTCAACTATGCGGCGTATTTTGCCGAGATCTTTCGTGCCGGCATCCAGTCGATCGATCGCGGCCAGTACGAGGGTGCCCGGGTACTCGGCATGAGCTATACGCAAACGATGCGGCGCATCGTCCTGCCGCAGGTGGTCAAGCGCATCCTGCCGCCGATGAGCAACGAAACGATCACGCTGGTCAAGGATACGTCGCTGATCTACGTGCTGGCCATGAACGACTTGCTGCGTGCCGCGCGCGGAATCGTCCAGCGTGACTTCACGACGACCCCCTTTGTGGTGGCTGCGGCGTTTTATCTGCTGATGACGCTGGTGCTGACGCTGGGCTTTCAGCACCTGGAAAAGAAATATGCCGTCTACGATGAGTAGCACCATGATCGATGCGCGGGACGTGCATAAGCGCTTCGGCAGCCTGGAAGTGCTCAAGGGCGTTTCGCTGACGATGGCCAAGGGCGAGGTGCTGGCCATCATCGGTCCGTCGGGTTCGGGCAAGAGTACCTTCCTGCGCTGCCTCAACCATCTTGAAACGATCAACAGCGGGTGCATCGACATCGAAGGCGAAACGCTGGTGTCTACGGTGTCGAACGGGATCTGCCACTATGCGCCCGATGCCGATTTACGCCGTATCTGCGGCAAGATGGGCATGGTCTTCCAGCACTTCAACCTGTTTCCGCACCTGACCGTTCTGCAGAACATCATCGAGGCACCGATGACGGTCAAGGGCCTGCGTCGCGAAGACATCCTCCCCAGGGCCGAGGCCTTGCTGCGCAAGGTCGGCTTGCTGGATAAACGCGACAGCTATCCCGCGCGGCTTTCCGGCGGGCAGAAGCAGCGTGTCGCCATTGCCCGGGCGCTGGCCATGGAGCCGGACATCATGCTCTTCGACGAACCGACCTCGGCGCTCGACCCGGAACTGACCGGCGAGGTTTTGCGCGCCATGCGCGAACTGGCGGAAGAGCACATGACCATGCTGGTGGTGACGCATGAGATGGCTTTTGCGCGCGAGGTGGCCAGCCGCGTGGTGTTCATGGATGGCGGCGAGATACTCGAAGCGCGCCCGGCGAAAGACCTGTTTGCCTCCCCCGAACATCCGCGCACGCGGGCGTTCCTGGAGAATATGCTGTAGCCTTGCGCATGCCAATTTCACTCTCTGAAGTATTCTCCGCCAACGGTCCGCTGGCCTCCAACATTCCCGGCTATCGTCTGCGTGTGCAGCAGCTTGAAATGGCCGAGCGCATCGCGGCGGCGATGGTCGCCAATAGCGTGCTCGTTGCTGAAGCCGGAACCGGTACCGGGAAAACCTTTGCCTATCTCGTTCCGGCCCTGCTCTCCGGGGGCAAGGTGATTGTCTCGACCGGTACCAAGAATCTGCAGGATCAGCTTTTCTCGCGCGACATCCCTACCGTGCGCAAGGCCCTGGCTTCGCCGGTCAGGGTGGCGCTGCTCAAGGGGCGGGCCAACTATCTGTGCCATTACCACCTCGAACGTTCGCTGGCCGACGGCCGTTTCATTTCGCGTGAAGATGCGGCCCACGCGCAGCGCATCGCGCGCTTCGCCAAGAAGACGAAAACCGGCGACAAGGCCGATTGTACGGACGTGCCGGAGAATTCGGCGGTGTGGGGACTGGTGACGTCGACGCGCGAGAACTGCCTCGGGCAGGACTGTCCGAACAACAAGGAGTGTTTCGTGCTGGCGGCGCGGCGCGAGGCGTTGGCCGCCGATCTGGTGGTGGTCAATCATCATCTGTTCTTTGCCGACGTGATGCTGCGCGACGAAGGCACTGCCGAACTGCTGCCGGCATGCAATACGGTAATCTTCGACGAAGCCCACCAGTTGCCGGAAACTGCCAGCCTGTTCTTCGGCGACAACGTGTCGACGGCGCAGGTCATCGATCTGGCACGAGACGTACGCAGCGAAGGTCTGGCTTCGGCACGCGACTGCCTCGATCTGCCGAAGCTGTGTGGAATTGTTGAAAAAGCGGCCAAGGATCTGCGTCTGACCCTGCCCGTCGAAGCGGCGCGTTTCTCGCTGGCCCAGTTGGAAGAGCGCATGGGTTTCGCAAATGCCATCGTCGGCCTGATCCGTGAACTCGAGGTTTTCACGGCCCTGCTCGAAACGCAGGCGCAACGCTCGGAAGGCCTGGAAAACTGCTGGCGCCGGGCCGGCGAGTTGCTTGCCCAGTGGCGCCGCTGGCAGAAAGGCGGCGATGCCGATTACGTGCGCTGGGGCGAGACTTATACGCTTTCGCTGCAACTCAACGCTACGCCGCTGGTCATCGCCAACATCATGAAGAAGCAGATGAGCGGGCATCCGCGCGCCTGGATCTTCACCTCGGCGACGCTGGCCGTACAGCGTGATTTCGGCCACTACTGCGCCGAGATGGGGCTCGATCAGGCCGAGTCGGCCTTCTGGGACAGTCCTTTCGATTATGCGCGGCAGGCCTTGCTTTACGCCCCGAAAAACCTGCCCGATCCGAATGACTACGCGTTTTCCGAGGCCGTGGTCAAGACTGCTTTCCCGGTATTGGAAGCCAGCGCTGGACGGGCATTCTTCCTGTGCACCTCGCTGCGCGCCATGCGCCGTACGCATGAACTGCTGACCGAGTATCTGGAACGCGCCGGACTTGATTTCCCTCTGCTGCTGCAGGGCGAAGGCAGCAAGAACGAGCTTCTGGAACGCTTTCGCCGGCTCGGCAACGCCGTTCTGGTCGGCAGTCAGAGTTTCTGGGAGGGTGTCGATGTGCGCGGCGAAGCCCTGTCGCTGGTGGTCATCGATAAATTGCCTTTCGCGCCGCCCGATGATCCGGTACTCTCGGCACGTATCGAACGCATGAA
>JAIFKU010000010.1 GCA_020049495.1 Accumulibacter sp. | reverse complement strand
GCGACCGGCCGCTGACGCTGGACGACTGCATGAACTCGGGAAGCGCGCTGATCGAAGCGGGGGCGACACGCCTGTGCCGGATCATCAAGGCGGCTCGGCTGGATCGCTGATAGTCATCGATAGCCAGGTAAATGCCAAGCTGTCGGGCGAAGCCGACAGTTCATTTTGTTGTTTCCGCCAAAGCGGACGAGGAGAATCATGATGAGATTGGAAAACAAGATAGCGTTGATCACCGGATCGGCTCAGGGACTTGGCGCGGCGATGGCCAGGCGTTTCGCGGAAGAAGGCGCGACGGTCTTCGTTTGTGACATGAACGCCGAGGCCGGAAACGCCACCGTGGCGGAAATCGGCAAAAAGGGTGGCAAGGCCGTCTTCCTGCAGCTCAATGTGACCAAGGAAGCGGACTGGGTCGCTGCAATGGCCGCAGTCGTTGCCCAATACGACAGGCTGGACGTACTGGTGAATAACGCCGGCATCAATATCCGGGAAATCATCGAAGAGATGAAGGAAGAAAACCTCGACACCATGCTGGCCGTGAACGTCAAGGGTCCCTTCCTGGGCATCAAGCACGCCATTCCGGTCATGCGCAAAGCGGGCGGCGGCGCTATCATCAACATGTCATCGATCTGCGGCCTGGTCGGACACAAATTCACCACCGAAGCCTATACGATCACCAAAGGTGCGGTCACGCTGATGACCAAGACCGTCGGGGTACGCTACGCCAAGGACAATATCCGCTGCAATTCCATCCACCCGAGCACCGTGGATACTCCGTATGCGCAGACCATCCTGAAGGATCCCAAGAAAAGGGAAGAGCGCTTCGGTGAGATACCGCTCGGTCGGCTGGCGACCGAACTGGATGTCGCCAACGCGGCGCTCTATCTCGCCTCCGACGAGGCGGCCTTCCTCAACGGCGTGGCCCTCCCCGTCGACGGCGGGTTGACGGCGTATTGATGGCGTTGTACCTCAAAACTTGATCCACAGCAGGGTTGTCGCCTGCTGTGGCGTGGGCGCTCTCCCTTGAGCCATGTTATGGACAGGCCGGCTTTGCATGGCCCCTCTGTTCCTGAGAATTACTCGATCCCGGCCATGCCGGCTTCGGGGTAGCGAGCGCCGACTACTTTTTCCGCAGGGAAAAGTCTGTCCAGTTCAGCCACCTCGTCCGCTGTAAGCTTACAGCCGGTTGCCGCGACATTCTGTTCCAGATAGTTTATGTGCCGGGTCCCGGGGATGGGCACGACATGAGGATACTTGTTCAGCAGCCAGGCCAGAGCCACCTGGGCGTTCGTCATGCCACGATCAGCGGCGAAGCGGCTCAGGCCCTCCACCAGCAGACGGTTGGCCGTTTCGGCTGCACCGCTGAAACGCGGATTGCGTTTGCGAAAGTCATTGTCCGCCAGTGTGGCGGAGTTCACCGTGCCGGTTAGAAAGGCACGGCCCAGAGGGCTGTAGGCGACGAAAGTGGTTCCCAGTTCGGAGCAGGCCTTGAGCATTTCCTGTTCCGGTTCACGCGACCAGAGAGAGTATTCACTCTGGACGGCAGCCACAGGATAAACCGCGCATGCCTTGCGCAAGGTTTGCGCAGAGACCTCGGAAAGCCCGATCTGGCGCACCATTCCGACCTTAACCAGAGCGGCCATGGCGCCTACCATGTCCTCGACGGGTACTTCCGGATTACGCCGATGGCAGTAATAAAGGTCAATGGCTTCCACCCCGAGGCGGCTCAGGGAAGCTTCGCAGGCGCGGCGGACATAGGCAGGCGTATTGTCGATGCGCCGCTCATATTTTCCAGGCTCGCGCACAATGCCGAACTTTGTGGCTATGAGCATTTGTTTGCGCCGTGCCGAGCCGCCTTGCCTGAGGAAGTTTCCGAGCAGGGTTTCGTTATGTCCGAAACCATAGGTATCGGCGGTGTCCAGAAAATTGATGCCGAGTTCCAGCGCCCGGTTCAGGGTGGCCAGCGACTGGCTGTCGTCGCTTTTCCCGTAGAACTCGCTCATGCCCATGCAGCCAAGTCCCAGGGCGGAAACCTGTGCCTTGGCTCGCCCCAACAGTCGAGTTTTCATGACGTTTCCTTCGCCGATATTATGAATAGTGGAAATACGCATAAATCATTGTGCCGAACAATGATTGCTGATGGCAAGCCATGATGGTCGGCGCAGAACTTGAAGATCCCCCTTGTGACGTGCATCTGCTATGCTTGAAAATCCTAAAGAGCCTCTCGATAATCATGAAATACTTACTGCTGGTCGCGCTGTTTTTCTTTGTCTTGTGGCTATTGCGCAAGCTCGGCGCTGCGCGCCCGGACGTGCAGGCTCCGCCGGCTTCCCGCGCGGCGGAGCGCATGGTCAAGTGTGCGCACTGCGGTGTCAATCAGCCGATCAGCGAAAGCATTCTGACCAATGGACGCTATTACTGTTGCCTTGCCCATCGACATGAAGCCGAGTCACAGGATGATTGATGTGCCATGCTGAACAAGCTTGATTCCAGCGCTGACCGGTTTTCTGAAACACACTGGAAATCGCTGCGCTATTTCAACCTTTACCGTTTTTGCATTTCCGGACTGCTGTTTGCGTCCTCGGTACTTCACCCCTCGTCTTTTTCGATTCTCACGCCCGATAACGGATTGTTCCATCAGTTCGTGACCAGCTTTTATCTGCTGGCGACAACGGCCTCACTGATCGGGCTGCATTTCTATCGCCGGCGTTTCAATGCGCAACTGAGTGCGCATGTATTGATTGACGTGCTGGTGCTGATCCTGCTGATTCATAGCGGAGGTGGACTGCGTAGTGGTCTTGGTGCCATGTTGCTGGTCACTCTCGCCGGTGCCGGACTGGTCGGGCAGGGGCGCATGGTATTGTTCTATGCCGCCGTAGCGACGCTTTCGGTACTTTTCGAGCAGGCCTATCGGGCCATGGCGTCAGATTTTGAAATGGTCGATTTTTTTCAGGCCGGCCTGTTCAGCGCGGGCTTTTTCGGCATGGCGATTTCGGCACGCTTGCTGGCACGCCGGGTCATCGCCAACGAAGAACTGGCCCGCAAGCGCGGCGTTGATCTTAAAAACCAGACCTTGATCAGTCAGCGCGTAATCGAGGAAATGCAGGACGGCGTGCTGGTCATCAACCGCAACGGGTGGGTAAAACAGCACAATCCGCGCGCAGAACAACTGCTCGGCTTGAGTGATCCCTCCGAGCGCATGCTGGCCAACTATTCGACCGAACTGGCGCGAGGCTATACGGACTGGTGCGAGCATGCCACGGATGACTCGGTGCTGGTCAGAGCGCCGGCCAGTGGACTGCAGTTGCGCGCACGCTTCGTTTCTACGGATAGTTCGGAACGCGATGTTCTGGTTTTTCTGGAGGACATGGGGCGACTGCAGGAGCAGGCGAGACAACTGAAACTGGCCGCACTGGGGCGTCTGACCGCGAATATCGCGCATGAAATCCGGAATCCGCTTTCGGCGATCAATCACGCCGGAGAGTTATTGTGCGAAGAGTCCGGCGGCCAGGCCAATGACCGATTGTTAAGGATAGTGCTCGACAATACGCATCGTGTGGAGCGCATCGTCAGTGATGTTCTCGAGTTGGGGCGGCGCGACCGTGCGCACCGGGAGCTGATCGATCTGCGTGAAACCCTGCCGATCCTGGTCGAGGAATACACCTTGAAGGAGAAAGCGGCAGTCTCTATCGTGCAGTTGGAGTTTCTTGGGCCGGCCAGGCTGTTTTTTGACCGCTCTCATTTGCACCAGATCCTGTGGAACCTCCTCGGCAATGCCTTGCGCCATTCGCGGGGCATGACTGGAAGCATTCGTTTGCGGGTGCAGGGAGGCGGTCGGGAGGGCTGGGTTGATGTCCATGTCATTGATGATGGCGTGGGCGTTGATGACAGCCACCGTGAGCATATTTTCGAACCTTTCTTTACGACGCATAGCCGTGGAACAGGTCTTGGACTCTATATCGCACGTGAATTGTGTGATGCCAATGGCGCAAGGCTCGAACTGGTCGCCGGCGCTTCAGGAGCGGATTTTTGCATATCAGGGAGGGCCGTCGAGTGTCAGTGAGCAAGTTTGAACGCAGGCCGCGTGGCGAGTCGGCCAGAGTGCTGGTCGTTGATGACGAGGCGGATATCCGTGAGCTCCTCGATCTGACACTGGTGCGCATGGGGCTGTCGGCCGACTGTGCAGGAACGGTTGCCGAAGCCAGAAAATTTCTCGAACGCGAGCATTACAGCCTGTGTCTGACGGATATGCGCCTCCCCGATGGCGAGGGCATGGATATCGTGCGTCTGATCGGCGCAGACTATGGCGAAACGCCAGTGGCGGTGATCACGGCATTCGGCAGTGCCGATAATGCGGTGGCGGCATTGAAGGCGGGGGCCTTCGATTATCTCGCCAAACCGGTAGCGCTTGATCAATTGCGCACCCTGATCAAGTCGGCGATCAACCTGCCTCAGGCCGGTGAGTCGCGTGCCGGCACCCCGCTTGTTGCGGGGACTGCGGGGCAACTCATCGGAGAGTCTCAGGCCATTGTTTATGTGCGCGAGATGATCGGCAAGCTGGCGCGAAGTCAGGCCCCCGTTTATATTTCAGGCGAGTCGGGCAGTGGCAAGGAGCTTGCGGCGCGACTGATCCATAGCCAGAGCACGCGTCATGCTGCGCCTTTCATTCCGGTGAATTGCGGTGCAATCCCCGAGAACTTGATGGAGAGCGAGTTCTTTGGTTATCGCAAGGGCGCATTTACCGGGGCCGACAGCGATCGGGATGGCTTTTTTCAGGCGGCAAACGGTGGAACCCTATTTCTTGATGAAGTGGCCGATCTGCCCCTGGCCATGCAGGTCAAACTCTTGCGCGCGATTCAGGAAAAAAGGGTGCGCAAGGTCGGAAGTGCCAATGAGGAGCCGATCGATGTCCGCATCATTTCGGCCACACACCGGAAACTCAAGGAGTGTGTTGATGCGGCAACTTTTCGTCAGGATCTTTACTACCGGCTGAATGTCATTGAATTGAAGATGCCGCCTCTGCGCGAACGTCAGGAGGATATTCCGCTTCTGGTTGCCGCCGCGCTGGCGCGCATTTGCGGCGCCAGAATCCCTGAATTGACTTCGGAAGCGATGAGCGCACTCTGTACCTATGCGTACCCCGGCAATGTACGTGAGATGGAGAATATTCTCGAGCGGGCAACGGCCTTGTGTATTGATGGCAAGGTGGTGCTGGATGACCTGCAACTGGCAGACGAATCGGTGGTCGTGGGTGATGCGGGGCGTGGCGGGGAAACGCTTGACGATCATATGAATCGCATCGAGAAGCAGGTGATTCTCGATGCCCTGGCAAAAACCGGCTTTAACCGGACGGCCGCGGCCCGGTCGCTTGGCGTAACCTTCCGCTCCTTGCGTTACCGGATTGAACGGCTCGGTATCGAGGAATGAGCAAGAAAAGCGAAACAGATGCCAGCGGGACATTCAGAATCGCCAATGACGGCTGGATTCGTGCGGTGCGGCGCATTGTTTCGCCGAACTTTGATGACCGCCCTGTCGGAACCCTGATCTCGCTACTGGTGGTGCATGCCATCAGTTTGCCGCCCTCGTCGTTTGGCAGTGAGCATATCGAGCGTTTGTTTACCAATACGCTTGATCCGGCAGCGCATCCCTATTTCCCCCGGATAAGCGACTTGCGCGTCTCGGCGCATTTTCTTATTCGACGTGATGGCGAACTGATCCAGTTCGTCTCCTGTCTCCAGCGTGCCTGGCATGCCGGTGCGTCGTCCTGGTGCGGGCGTGAGCGTTGCAATGATTTCTCCATCGGTATTGAACTTGAAGGATGCGATGATCTGCCTTTTGAAGATGAGCAGTATCTGCGGCTGGTCAGCCTGATCGAATTGCTGCGGACGCGCTACCCGATTGCCGCCGTTGTCGGGCATTCCGATATTTCGCCCGGGCGCAAGACCGATCCAGGGCCGTGCTTTGACTGGCAGCGCGTTGCGCTGCATCACTCCTTGCTTGGGCACGCGCACTGATTCTTCGCGACAGCCAATTTTTCCGTTTGTCATAGACATGCTGTCTTGCGTTCGGGAACAGCTTAGGCCATGGCAATATTCCGTTCAGCTTGTCATGCGACAGGCTGATTCAGCGTTGTCTATTTGCGACAAGCTGTCATGTTGATTTCACGACCCATAAAAAACTTCTTGCGTCAAGTGAGTTGCGCTACTAGAATTAGTTGCAAATGGCAAGGGTGGCACAACATCTAGTAGTTTTCATGTGCGTGTCGACTTTCTACTTGGTGATGGTTTTCGAGGCAGGGTCGTATGTCTCGTCAGCTTCTGAATACGGATTGAGATGGAAATAAGCGGATTACAGGATCAAAGAAATACCATCTACGCATCGTGCTCACCGGTCTCATCCGGTCTGGCTCAGATATTCGTTTCCTCTGCTTTTCCAGTCGCTGCATTGCTTGCAGCCCAGACTATTGTTTCCCTCGTTGCGTTAGGGTGTGCATCCTTTAGCCGTCGGGCTGATCGATTTGTCATGCGCTACGCTCGTCTGGCGAACCCCGTGATCGCGCTCAGGCACCATGCGCGGGGTTTCAGGAACTTCTCTTTCTCGGCACGAATCGCCGATCATGGATTCAATAAGCGCATTGTTGATGCGTCCATTGAATGGTCCGGTTTCACGGATCGTTTTTTGCAGTACTCTAGCTAGAAGTTTTCCTTGAAATCAGAGAAGGAGGTTGACATGGCAACAAGTGCGAAGAAACCTGCGGTGGCTGCGAAGCCAGCCGTCAAAAAGCCCGTAGCGAAGAAGGCTGCGGCAAAACCGGTAGCGAAGAAGGCTGCGGCAAAACCGGTAGCGAAGAAGGCTGCGGCAAAACCGGTAGC
>JAIFKU010000169.1 GCA_020049495.1 Accumulibacter sp. | reverse complement strand
TTGCAACCGAATATGAAAGTGCCATCGCATTCGGGACTGCGAGTGAAATTTTCGAAGACGAAAAGATGGACGCCCTGCTCAGGATTCTGGAGAAATATTCGCCTGACTTCATTGCACAAGGGAAAAAATATATCGCCGGAAAGATTGATGAAACGATAGTTGTCAGGATCGACATCAAGCAGCTGACCGGCAAGGCAAGAAGATAGCATTCTGCGCAAAATGACCGATGACGCGGCCGATACGGGCTGGCTCGACAGGCGGCGGGATGCGCGGAGTCAGTCTACTGTAATGGCTGTAATCAGCGGTGCGGCGATGCGTTTGTAGTCCTGTGCATTGAGCACGATTGATGTATCGAGCCGGCCGGCATTAAAGGCGATTTCCTCATGGTCGTCAAGCAGTCTGGGGTCGACAACCAGCTTGACGTTCGGCCAGAATGAAAATGGCGGAACTGCACCCATGACGCACCCGGTCAATTTCGTCGCCGCATCAGAGGACACCAGAGTTGCTTTCTTGCCGCCCACCGCCTGTCCCACTTTCCTGAAATCGACTTTGCGATTTCCGGACAGCACGGCCAGAACGAACATGTCCGGCAGCCCCCTGACCTGGCACAACATGGCCTTCGCGCCCTGTCCGGGCAAGGTACCTCGAATCTCCGCAACCTTCTCCGAACTGCCCTCGGCGGGGTGATGGATGACGCGAAAGCGCGCATGTTCCTGAGTTAGCAGCTCATTCAGCGTGTTGAACATCATGCATTGAACTGGTGAAAATACGACCGGCTACCAGCCGTAAAAACGTTCCCAGACCTCGAGCGAGCCTGGTGAAAATACGACCGGCTACCAGCCGTAAAAACGTTCCCAGACCTCGAGCGAGCCGTCATCTGTCAACGCACAGTACTCCGGAAACTGTGCCCCTGTTGCACACGCATGATTCGGGATGATGCGAAGAAGCGTCCCGACGGGGAAGCGCGACGCGATGCCGGAATCTGCCGTACCTTCGCGCGACACGATGCCATGTTCCTGATTCGCGCCGCTCATCACGTATCCGGGCATAACCGTTCCATCAAGGGCACAGACCTGGCCAAAGCCGAAATCGCGTTTCTGTTTCGCCGTACCACGATCACGGCTCATGGCCATCCAGCCGGCATCGACGATGGCCCAGCCCTTGTCGATCTGGTGACCGATTACCGTGGTCAGAACACTCAGCGCGACCTCATCCATACGGCACACGCCGACGTTATGCATGACCAGATCGAAGAACACGTAGACGCCCGCACGGACCTCGGTCACCTCGTCGAGATGCCTCGCAGTGAGTGCCGTCGGCGTCGATCCGACGCTGACTCCCGGACAAGCTATGCCTGCCGCGCGCACATGCTGCGCAGCGCGAACGCATCCGGATCTTTCCTGCTCGGCCATCGATTCAAGGGCCTCGGGCGTATCCAGCTCATAGCTCGACCCGGCGTGCGTCATCACCCCGCCAAGCAGCATTCGGCCTGCAGTAAGGATACGCGCCACGGCCAGGAGCTGGCTGCTATCATCCGGCTTGATTCCCGAACGGTGACCGTCACAATCGACTTCGATCCAGACCTCAAGGACTTCACCGTGTTCCTTGCCGAAGGCCACGATTGCCGCCGCAGATTCCGGATTGTCGGTGATGATTTTCAACTGGCAGCCCTGGCGACGAAGCGCCAGTACCTTCGCCAGTTTGCCCGGCACAATTCCCACGGCGTAAAGGATGTCGACAATCCCTTCGGCAAAGAACTGTTCGGCCTCCTTGAGCGTGGAGACAGTAATGCCTTGTGCCCCCGCTTCCAATTGTGCCCGAACGACCGGCAGACATTTGCTCGTCTTCACGTGCGGACGAAAGCGCACACCCAATACATTCATGCGCTGTTGCAGGCGTTCAATGTTGGCTTGCATCCGTGTCCGATCGACAATGGCCGCAGGGGTATCTAGCTGAGAAAGTATTGTCATTTCATTCGTTTCGGGGAAAGACCATGGACTATTTTTTGGAGAAAACTGAGAAACGAGCCAGCCTTATCTACTCAACAACCCTATGCAAAAAAACACCAGCATACATTCGATGGCTTCTACGATTGACGACTGGCCTCATCGGCAACAGAAGAAAAAATACCTCCTCCCTGCGCAATGTGCACCCCACCGCCGTCGATCTGCGCCTGCCGCAGGAACGCCACACTTTCGCGCAACGCCTCAAGGACAGCGGCGGGCCCTTTCGGTAACGACAGATTACGGCGCGTTATAATGCCATATGGATCCATGCCGCAGGTCAGTTCTATCGGCAGCCGTTTCAGCATGCCGTGTTGCGCATAACGATCAGCCACAGTCACGGGCAAGACCGCCACCATATCGGTGTGCAGCACGGTAGCAATGATCAATGACAAGGATGTCGTACAGACGAGGTTGCTCGGCATGTTGAGACCCGCCTCGCGAAACATCATCTCGATCGGACCGTGCAGAACACTGTGTTTTGGCGGCACGATCCAGCCGACATGCATCAGTTGATGCAGTTGCAGGCTATGTTCTGTCCTTAGGGGATGATCGGTGCGCACGACCAGGCACGACGGCTCTGTACCGATTGGTTCGTAGGCGAACGGCGAAGTATCGATATCGCGTAGCAGACGTGCAACCAGAACGTGAAATTCCCCTGATGCCAGTTTGTCGAGCAAGACATTGCTGGTCTCAATGGATACGGTCACTTGCAAACCGGGCAAGCGCGCCTTAACCCGCGCTATGGTCTGCGGTATCAGCACCATGGCCGTTTCCATGATGCAACCTACCTTGACGTTACCGATCACACCGTCTCTCAACCGGGCGACCTCCTGCACCGCGTTTTGCAGGTTGTCCAGCACGATGCGCGCTTCGCGAATCATGATTTCACCATAGGCTGTCGGTACCAAGCCTCGCGGAAAACGCTCGAACAAGCGTACGCCAAGCACGTCTTCAAGCGTCCTGAGCGCCGTTGACGCTGCCGGCTGAGCCATGTCAATTGCATCTGCGGCCGCGTGCATGGTCTTGAAATCGCCAAGCGCAACCAGCAATGTCAAATAACGCGTCTTCAGGCGCGCTGCCAGATGAGCGCTGACATGATCTTCACTCTTCATCATTACCTCATGTCTTATTGTCTGAAACGATAATGAATCCGTATCAATCGATATAATTTGAATAGTTTACATACTGATCGACTTGATCATATCATCAGCTCGCGTCATTGACCGATAGCGCACTCGGATCCCGCTCGGGCATGCTGGCTGGCCTGAAATACAAGGTAGACAAACATGCATCCTGTCTGAACCGCATCAACCGTACTGACGACCGGCGCAGCCGCGCCTGCCGTTATTCTCAAGCCCCGACCAGCGGGTCGGGCATATTCTGAGCACAGAGGATGAAAGAAATGACAAGCCGCGAACGATTCTTGCGCGCCGCGCGCCGGGAAAAACCTGACCAGATACCGGTCGCCCCCTACATGGGTAATTACGGCGCTACATTGGCCGGCGTTCCGATCGGAAAATACTGCACCGATGGCGAAACCATGGCCGCGGCACAGATCAAGGCATGGGAAATGCTCGGGCAGGACGTCGTCGTCGCGCAATCCGACAATTACTATATCGCCGAGGGCTTTGGCTGCCAAACCACCCAACCCGCCGACTCAACGCCAAACCTCATCATACCGGCGGCGGAAACGATCACCGACGCGCTGTCCCTGAAGCTCCCGAACCCGCTGACCGACGGTCGCATGCCGGTCTTCATCAAGGCCGCTCGCCTGCTCAAGACACATTTCGGCGACGAGCTTGCCATCAGAAGCCCGGGAACCGGGCCATTTTCGCTGGCCAGCTATCTGGGGGGCGGGACAGTGAATTTCCTCATGGAAATCGCCACCGCCGAAGCTGAAGAGGACGAGATCCTGACACGAAATATCCTGGATCTGATGGAAATCTCTTCGGACGCATTGATCGCTTTCCTGAAAGCGATGGTAGAAGCCGGCGCTGACCTCGTTACGGTCGGCGATTCGCTGGCCTCCTTGAGCATGATCTCGCCGGCGACCTACGAGAAATACGTATTTCCGTTCGAATGCAAGGTGTTTTCGGCGATCAATCCGATCATCCATGCGCGTGGTGGTGTATCCCTGCTGCACATCTGCGGCCAGACCAAAGCCATACTGAAACTGATGAGTGAAACGGGCGCCGACATTCTGGAGGTTGATTCGCCGGTCGACATCGGCGCGGCACGAAAGCTGTACGGCAACAAAGTGGCATTCATGGGGAATATCGAGCCGTCAGCGATTCTCCTGCAGGGCTCGCCGGAGGACGTCACCGCGGCTTGCGAGGCGTGTCTGCGCGCGGCTGATCCGCTCAATGGCGGTTTCATCCTGGGTTCTGGCTGTGAGGTTCCACCCCGGGCCCCGCTTGAAAACATGCGCGCGATGGTAGCCTCGGTCCGCCAGTGCACGTATTGAAGCCCACGCTGCGGAGGACCGCGGCAGGATCATCACCATCGATGGTGACAGTGGCTGCCCGAGGCTTTCATCCAATCCTGATACAGCAAGTAGCCTCATTATTTCCCGACCGCTCGCCAGCACCTCAGTAATGTAACGATCGTAAACGCTTCGCCCTTAGCCAGCTTAGAGGATTCCATGAACCAGGAACTATTAGATCAAATCTCAGCCGCCTTGCAAAAGGGCAAAGCCAAGGACATCAGGATTCTGGTGCAACAGGCCATTGACGAAGGCGTGTCTGCTGAAACGATTCTCAATGACGGCCTGATGGCCGGCATGAACATCATCGGCGAAAAATTCAAACGCGATGAAGTCTTTGTTCCGGAAGTGCTGATCGCCGGGCGCGCCATGAACGTTGGCACCGCACTGCTCAAGCCACTTCTGGTCAGGGACGGAGTAGAAAAACTGGGCAAGGTCCTGATTGGCACGGTCAAGGGCGATCTCCATGACATCGGCAAAAACCTGGTGCGCATGATGATCGAGGCCAAAGGCTTTGAGGTCGTCGATCTTGGGGTCGACGTCACCGCAGAGTCTTTCCTCAATACGGCACGGGAAGGTCAGTTCGATATTGTCTGCCTCTCGGCCCTGCTGACGACGACCATGAATGAAATGCGCAATGTCGTCGACGTGTTTGAGAAAGCCGGCGTGCGCCGTGACTTCAAGATCATGATTGGCGGAGCCCCGGTTACTCAGAGCTTCTGTACCATGATTGGCGCCGACGTCTACACCTCTGACGCGGCGACGGCGGCCGAGGCTGCGGTCGAGTTGCTTGCCAAAGCCGCTTGAGTCAGCTCCCTCCACTCTCATGAAGCGTTGTCAAATCACGGGGCAGACCGGACAAACCCTGCTGGAAGCCCTGCGCCTGGAGCATCAGCACATCGATGCTCCCTGTGGCGGGAAAACGCGCTGCGTTCGCTGTATGGTGCGTCTGGATACTGAAACCATGCCGGACTATCCGGTTGAAGTTCCATCCCCGCTCGAACAGGAACTCGTCGGCCGTAAACGCCTGGCTGAGGGCTGGCGGCTGGCGTGCAAGGCGCGGTTTACGGACGATTCAACACTCGCCGTGACCATCCCCAATGCGCGCCTGGATATCCCGGATTTTCCACTGAGCAAGGCGCACAAGGCGCGCATGAGCGCCCCAGCCAAGTCAGGATCAGCGGGCACTTTGCCGGCGACGCTAGCGGCTTCCGACTTGTCGGAATACATCATCGCGGTCGATATCGGCACCACCACGGTTGTAGCTGTTCTTGCCGAACGCAGCAGTGGCGACATCATTGCCCGGGTCGCCGAAGCCAACCGTCAGCGCTCCTGGGGTTCCGACGTCGTCGCACGTATCGAGAGCGCTGTTTCATCGCCGGCTGCACTGGCCTCAATGAAAGATCTGATCCACACGCAGATCGAAGGCATGCTGATCGCTTTGCAGCAGCAAACCGATATAAAAGAATTGCCGCCGGTCTATCTGTGCGGCAACACGACCATGCTGCACCTGCTCGAAGGAGAAGACCTGCGCGGTCTGGCGAGCATGCCATTCAAGCCAGCCTTCCTGGAGAGCAGAATCACCACCCTCGGATCAAGCCGCATCCCCGGTCATCTGATTGGCGGCATCTCTGCCTTCGTCGGCGCCGATATCATGGCCGGTCTGTTCGCCTGCGGCTTCGACAAGCCCGTCAGCGCCCCGCGCTTGCTGGTCGACATCGGGACCAACGGTGAAATGGCGCTGGCGCTGCCGGAGCAGATTTTTGTCACCGCCACCGCGGCCGGCCCGGCCTTTGAAGGCGAACTGATCTCTTCCGGTTCGCCGGCGACCGAAGGCGCGATCGACCATGTCTGGCTTGATGCAGGGACCATTCACTTCTCGACGATCGGCAACCCCGTTGAACAGGGGCCGGCCACCGGCCTGTGCGGCTCCGGTTTGCTGGATCTGCTGTCCTGTCTGCGGCGGCTGGACATCATCGATGAATGCGGTGCATTCGACAGCGAAGCCCCCCGCTTCTCTTTCGGCGAGGGGCAGCCCTCGCTTACCCAGGCCGACGTGCGTAGCCTGCAACTGGCCAAGGGTGCCATTGCCGCCGGCATCGATATTCTCTGTCAGCGGGCCGGAATTGCCTTTGCCGATATCGAGACGCTGTACCTGGCCGGCGGCTTTGGCTCCACCTTGCTACCGTCCTCGGCGCTGGATATTGGTCTATTGCCTGGCGAAGTGGCGGGGCGTATCGAAACCGCCGGCAACACCGCACTGAGCGGCACCCTGATGCTGGCCGCACGGCCTGAATCCTTTGCCCGCATGGAGGAGATCCGGCAGCGCATCACCGTGGTTGAACTGGCGCGCGAAGCCGGTTTCCAGGATGCCTTCATGGACGCCATGCTGTTCCCGGAGCTTGACGACGATGTTTAATGTCCTGAAGCCCCCTGCGAAACGCCTTCTGGCGGTTGCCTGTGAGGTCTTTCACCGTGAAGCCTGTGCGGCGGCTGCGCAAAGCCCGTATGTCATCGATTTCGAGTTCATGCCAAAGAGCCTGCACGATATCGGCGAAGGGCCAATGTCGTCGCGCCTGCAATCGACGATCGACAACGCGCTCGCTGAGCGTCCGGCGGATGCGTGGCCCGATGCCATTGTGCTGCTCTACGGGCTCTGCAACAACGGCATCCGTGGTTTGCACGCACCGATTCCGATCGTCGTTCCGAGAGCCCACGACTGCATCACGCTGCTGCTGGGTTCGCGTGCGCGATACAGCGAACATTTCCAGGCAAACCCGGGAACCTTCTACAAGTCGCCAGGCTGGATCGAGCGCGACAGCAACCCTGACGCAAACCCGGCCAGTGTCACCAGCCGCATGGGTATCAGCCATGACTACGCAAAACTGGTCGAGCAATACGGCGAAGAAAATGCCGAGTACCTGATGGAAACCATGGGCAACTGGCTGAGAAATTATCGCAAACTCAGTTTCATCGATACCGGCGTGGGCAAGCACGAGCACTACCGGCAGATCTGTCGTGCCCAGGCGCAGGAGAATGCCTGGGAGTATGAGGAAGTGGCTGGCGATACGGTTCTGATCAACAAACTGCTGAATGGCGACTGGAACGAGGAGGATTTCCTGGTTCTTCATCCCGGACAACAGATTGCCGTGAGCAATGAGAGCACTGTCGTGTGTGCTGTGGGCTCGACTATGGAGACCCATCCGGATCACTGAGTACTGTTAGCCCAATCGCCCGAAATCACCAGGAACACTTATTTGCTCCAAGCCGCTAAAGAAATGCTGAAATATTCCAAATCCGTCATTCCGGCGAAAGCGCCCCGAAGGAAGTACCCTTGGGGTGC
>JAIFKU010000079.1 GCA_020049495.1 Accumulibacter sp. | reverse complement strand
GACAGACAACGGCACTGCAAACTCTCCAAAATGATTGTTTTCAGCATCTTTTCAATTAGTTAAACGCACCGTACTGAATAGATAGTTCGTTTTGGTGACCCAATCGAACCAAAACGTATGCCACTGCAAACTCGCCACCCGACCGCCCTGAAACCCTTGCCAGATGGTCGATTGAAAACCTGCACCGAAATGATTGTAGTCAACAGGTTTAGAGAATTTGGGGGTTAAGAATGTCGTTTTGGGGATGTTTTATGCGTTTTGCGTAAATTCGCAGTCAACAGGTATATACGAAAAACCCCGCAAACACTGGCGTGCAGCGGGGTTATCGTTTTGACTAAAGAGAGTTTAGTCGGGTACTACTGGCGGCCCTCGATTCAGGTTTGTGCCCGAATGCTCCCTTAGCAGGGGAGTGCCTTCGACCTCTCGGCCACGTCTCCGGAAGGGCGCGATGATAGCCGTTTCACCTCGCCCGGTCAAACCACAAAAGCAATCAATCCGCCTTATCGAGTCCGAACGCCTTGTGCAGGACACGAACCGCCAGTTCGAGATACTTCTCTTCGATGACCACGGAAATCTTGATTTCGGAGGTGGAAATCATCTGAATGTTGATCCCCTCGGTACCCAATGTTTGGAACATCTTGCTGGCGACACCCGGATGCGAACGCATGCCGACACCGACCGCCGAAACCTTGCAGGTCTTGTTGTCTCCGACCACACCGCGCGCATTCATCTTGGCGCCAATGGCCTTGAGGAGATCCAGCGTCTTGTTGTAGTCACCGCGATTGACCGTAAACGAGAAGTCGGTGGTGCCATCATGGCCCACGTTCTGGATGATCATGTCGACATCGATATTGGCATCAGCTACAGGGCCCAGGATCTGGTAAGCAATGCCCGGCAGATCAGGAACGCCAAGAAGAGTCAGCTTGGCCTCATCGCGATTAAAAGCGATCCCGGAGATAATCGGTTGTTCCATTTGCTTGTCTTCCTCAACAGTGATCAGGGTGCCTTCACCTTCGTCCTGGAAGCTGGATAGCACACGCAGTTTGACTTTGTATTTTCCGGCGAATTCGACGGAGCGAATCTGCAGGACCTTTGAGCCCAGGCTGGCCATTTCCAGCATTTCTTCAAATGTGATGGTGTCGAGTTTGCGCGCCTCCGGTACAACGCGCGGGTCGGTCGTATATACGCCATCGACATCGGTATAGATCTGGCATTCATCCGCTTTCAGGGCCGCTGCCAATGCCACGGCCGAAGTGTCGGAGCCGCCGCGACCCAGGGTCGTGATGTTGCCGTCTTCGTCAGCGCCCTGGAATCCGGCCACAACAACGACATGGCCTTCGGCAAGATCCTTGCGGATGCGTTCGTCGTCGATCTGGAGGATACGCGCCTTGGTGAAGGTACTGTCAGTCAGCACACGGACCTGCGGTCCGGTATAACTTTTCGCCTTGAGACCTTCTTCGTGCATGGCCATGGCCAGCAGGGCAATGGTAACCTGTTCGCCTGTCGACGCAATGACGTCGAGTTCCCGTGGATCTGGTATCGCGGAAATCTCCCTGGCCAGACCGATCAGGCGATTTGTCTCGCCGGACATGGCTGAGGGGACGACAATGATGTCATGTCCCTGAGCTTTCCAGCGAGTCACGCGTTTGGCCACGTTTTTGATCCGGTCCGTCGTTGCCACCGACGTACCTCCGAACTTCTGAACTATCAGCGCCATTCCCAATCCAATTGTTGGTCTTGAAAGGTCGCGATTTTACCCTATTTCGGGTTGAAACGTATGGGATGCTTCTGATTATGACTTGAGACCCGGTTAATCGCATGGTCTTTTGACATGCCACTTGCAATTGTTTATGTAGTTGTTCTATACTGGTGTTTCTGTATGACTAAAGTAATAAAGAATCGATTTCCGACCGGGGTCGAAAGAACCCCGGCTTTACCACGGCACGTTAGCCGAATGAAAGGAGCAACATGAACAGTTCAAAAGTCCTCGACAAGACCGAGCCCCGCGAGATTCGTCGTAAACTGGGTCTGAATCAGCAGCAATTCTGGTCAAAAATCGGCGTTACTCAAAGCGGCGGTTCGCGCTACGAGAGCGGCCGGAATATGCCAAAGCCGGTGCGCGAACTGCTGCGCCTCGTCCACGTTGAACAAATCGACATCCAGCGCATCAAGCGCGAGGACATCGATGTCATCGAATATCTGAAGAGTGAAGAAGCCGATCTCTTCAAGACGCTGAAGAAATCAGCCAAGAGCAAGAAAAAGGCAGCCTGATCTTCAAGGCGCGTCAGGGGTTGGCAACAACCTCGACACCCAGCGCAGAAATTCGCCGGGCAAAGCGCTGAAAATCTTCGCGCGACAGATTCGACAGTTTCTGCGCATCAGGTTGTAATGAAGGGCGTGCCAGACCGTAAAGGTGCACGCCTTTTATTTTTTCTCGGGCTGATTCGACAAGTTCAAGATAGGCCAAGCGATCTTCCTCGCTCGCTTCCATGCCATCAATTGCGAAGTAGCAGGTCTGTACCCAGGTCGGTGCCAGTTCGGCGCACTTGAGCAAGGCGGCCCTGATCTGTGTGGTAGTCAGGCGAACGCCATTGATTCTGGCCACTCCCGCCTCGCTTGCCCGATCGACTTTGAACCAGACCTCACCGTTAAGCGCACCAATGCGCGCGATTCCCTGACATACCCGAGGACGATGCATCAGACTGCCATTGGTGATCAGGCGCAGCTTCAGATGATCGCATAGGGAAAAGTCGGCGAGCACCTTCTCAACGAGCATGACGGCATCGTAAAACTCGGCGGCACTGGTTGGCTCACCGTTGCCGGAAAACGCTACATCCATCAACCGGCGGGCCTCGGGCGGCACGTGCCGGGCAAGGTAATCTCCTACGGTAGCCTCATGCAAGAAAGCACGCAGTTCGCTCTCAAGCTGTTGCAGATCGATTGGTGGCGGCCCTCCGCGTGTCAGATTGGGCACCTGGCAATACACGCACGCCCAATTACAGGCATTGTTGATGTTCAGGTTGATGCCGATCGAAACACCACCGGCGCGACGTGACACCACCGGATAGACGTAGCTCAGACCGGCACTGTCGCGACTGTGATCCTTGACATTCAGCATGGGTTCAACACTTTGAGGAAGTTTCCATCCGTACCGGGCACGGCAGGTGGCCGATGGCGCAATGATATAATCGGAACCTGAATATTTCACAGGTTTTTCGATGCTTATCACCCGCCGCCTTGAGTTTGATGCCGGCCACCGCATTCCGGACCACAAAAGTCAGTGCCGCCATCTTCACGGCCATCGCTACGCGCTGGAGATCACGCTTGCCGGCGACATCATCCGCCAGGACGGCGACGCCGCCAACGGAATGGTCATGGATTTCTCCGAAATCAAGGTGCTGGCCAGGCAGCATCTGATCGACCTGTGGGATCACGCCTTTCTCGTCTACGCGGGCGACACGCCGGTTGTGCAGTTTCTGCAAACCCTGCCCGAGCACAAAACGGTGGTGCTGGAATGTATCCCGACCGCTGAAAACCTTGCCGAGCAAGCCTTCGCGATTCTCGATGGAGTTTATCGTGATACTTACGGTAACCGCCTGCACCTCGAGCGCGTGCGTCTCTACGAAACGCCTAACTGCTGGGCAGACGCGATTCGCAAATAGGTTCCTGAATCCGATTCCCAGCGCGGTGCATTCGAGATTAAACTTCTCCTGACGCGTTCATCATCTGCACATGAGTATTGCTATGAAACCAGCCTCGCTGAAGCCGGTCGCACGGACTGTTCTGGCTCTTGCGCTAGCCTGTACCACCCTGCTCCCTGCACCGGTTACTGCCGCCGACGCCGCAGCGGAGAATCCCGATAGCGGCAAACCATTCGCCAATGTCTGGCGTCTGCGTGGCGACGTTGCGGCCACTGACCAGGCCGGAGCAAGCCGCAAGCTAAGTGAAGGCGGCACTGTTTACGTGGGTGAGAAGGTACGCGCTGCCGCCAATAGCGAAGCGGTACTGCAAACTGCTGATTCGGGCATTGTCGCCTTGCGTCCGGGAGCCGAGTTCATTCCGGAGCGTTTCGCCGCCGAGGGGAAAACCACTGACCGCCAGATCCTGCGCCTGATCACCGGCTCGTTGCGCGTCATCAGCGGCTGGATCGGCCAGCTCAACAGCAACGATCACCGCGTCCTTACGCCGTCTGCCACCATCGGCATTCGTGGCACTGACCACGAGCCTTACGTACTGCCGACCGCGATGGCCAATAGCAACTACCATCAGGGCACCTACGACAAGGTCAACCGCGGTGCCACTCTGCTCGACGCCAACGGCGGCAATGTCGTGATCGACAGCGGCAAGGTCGGCTTCGCCCGCGACCCGAGTTCGGCAAATCAGCGTACACGGGCGCTAATGACCATCCTGCTGCCAGTCATCCTGAGCAAGGTTCCCGAATTCTATGTACCGGGCAGTTTCGACCAGGAACTCGACCGCTATTCCGCAACTGTTGATAGCACCGCCAGAAAACAACTGGAGCAACGCACCGGCCGAGCGAAAGCGGCGGATGCCGCGAAAACCGTGCCCTTACCGCCGGCAGCCCCGACTCTTCCCGACGTTCCGGCCCCTGAACCTTCGCCGACAGCAATCATCGGTTGCCCGTCGCTGACCATCGGCGAAGTCTGGCTCGGACGCTTTGATCGCGCCATCGCCCGACGCGATATCAAGACTATCCTCGGCCTCTTTGCGCCTGATATTGTGGCCAAGGCCACCGTCCAGACAGCCAGTGGCACGAGTACCCTCGAATTCAACCGTGATGAAATGGTTCAAAGTACGCTGAATTCAATCGCCAGCCTCAAGGATTATCGGCAACGCCGTGTTTCTACAGAAGCCGTCCTGGCTGACGGCGAATCCGAGGAAACCTGCAGGAGTGTTATCGTCAGGTCGATTGCTGTCGAACAGGGCTTGATGAACGGCAAGGCCTTCCGCTTCGAGGCTCTTGAGGAATACCGGCTTGAACGGCGTGATGGCGAGTGGCTGGCGGTCAGGGCACAGACGACGCAGCGCTGAAGCCGCCGCTGATCTCGATTCCGGATCCCGTCCCGCCGCACAAGGCCACAGCAAAATCCCGGCACATGTTATTAGCATATGCCATAATTAACATAATGGGTACATTGCTTCCTGTCGGATTGCTCGCGGTCACTCTTGAAGCCAGGACCTGTGAACTGTCGTAGAGACACGGACAGCTCTGATACCCCGCAGGGTTGCTGTCTGGATATGAAAAGTGAATAAATGAAAGTAAATTCTCTGGCAAACCAGGGCGCGAGCCATGCGATATCGTTTAAGGTATTGAGCGCCATCAGTTTTTCCCATTTCCTCAACGACACGATTCAGTCGTTGATACTCGCCATCTATCCCCTGTTCAAGACAGAATTTCATCTGAATTTTACCCAGATCGGCCTGATTACGCTGACCTACCAATGTACGGCGTCTCTGCTGCAACCTGTTGTTGGTTACTACACCGATCAGCACCCCAAGCCATTCTCGCTGGTGTTGGGCATGGGCTGCACCTTGGTCGGTCTGCTCACCTTGTCGCTGGCCAGCAGCTTCCCCATGGTACTTATGGCGGCAGCCATGGTGGGTACGGGCTCATCGATCTTTCACCCCGAATCAGCCCGCGTGGCGCGCATGGCCTCCGGTGGCCAGCACGGTCTGGCGCAATCCATTTTCCAGGTCGGAGGCAATGCCGGTTCGGCCATGGGGCCATTACTGGCGGCCTGGATCGTGCTGCCCCACGGTCAGCGAAGCATCGCTTTTTTCTCTTTGTTCGCCCTGCTGGCGATGATGGTACTTACTGGCGTTGGTTTCTGGTATCGCCACCGCCAACGTCAGCCGAAGAAAGTGACTGCACTACCCGTTCAAACCCTGCCCAGACGAAGAGTGATCATCACCCTTGCCGTACTGCTGGCGCTGCTTTTTTCAAAATATTTTTATATGGCCAGCATCAGCAGCTATCTGATCTTTTATCTGATGGGCCACTACAACATCAGCACTCAGGATGCTCAATATCATTTGTTCTATTTCCTGTTTTCTGTTGCCGCCGGCGCCTTGCTTGGCGGTCCGATTGGCGACCGTATCGGACGCAAACAGGTGATCTGGGTATCCATCCTTGGGGTTGCTCCTTTTACACTCGCGCTACCTTATGTCGATTTATCGACTTCGGTGGCACTGACCATGATCATCGGCTTCATGCTTTCCTCGGCCTTCCCGGCCATTCTGGTTTATGCCCACGAAATGTTTCCTGGCAAGATTGGAACAATTTCAGGGCTGTTTTTTGGCCTGGCTTTTGGCCTGGGTGGAATTGGCGCGGCGGTTCTGGGTCAATTGGCAGACCTCTGGGGTATCGTGCCGGTATATAAGCTGTGCTCATTCCTTCCGCTGATCGGATTGTTGGCGGTCTTTCTGCCAGATATCCGTTTACCCCACCACTCAACGAACAAATCCGAATCGGCTAAAGCCTGATCTCGACTTGAGGAGAAACGAAAATGGCACTGCTCGGTAAAGCAGCAATGATTTTGTCATTCGACGTCGTAGCGGAAGCGATTGTCGAACATGACAACTGGCATTCGCACGAGCATTTGCACGAAAGGATGTCGATTCCAGGTTTCCTGCGCGGCTCCCGCTGGGTCGCGCTATCAGGAAAGCCAAACTACTTCGTGATGTATGAAGTCAAGGATATCGACACTCTGGCTTCGCCACCCTATCTCGAACGGCTGAACAATCCAAGTCCATGGACTGCGAAAATGATGACGCACTATCGCGGCATGAATCGAGGTTTTTGCCAGGTCACCAGCAGCCTGGGGTTCGGACTTGGGCAAGTGGGCCTGCTGATCCGTTTCAGTCCTGAACCGGAAAAAGAAATTGTCTTGCGCGAATGGCTAAACACAGTAGTGCTGCCCTCGCTCCCTGCACGGTCCGGGTTTGTCAGTGCCCACCTGCTTGAGGCAGCGCTAAAACCCGAACTTACGAAAGAGCAGCGCATTCGCGGCAAGGATGCCGGAGTGGACTGGGTGTTGTTGGTTACCGGGTATTCTGCCGGGAGCGTGGCATCGCTCGCCGAAACCGATCTCTCTCAAGCGCTGCTAGAACAGCATGGCGCAATCAATATCATTTCAGGCGTCTACCAGATGGGACATTCGCTGACTGACCTGGAGGCGGCAAATTCATTCAGTCAATGACAAGTTCTGAAACGCCAAGAAAGGCTCGCATGCGAATTTGTGTTCCCTTGTTATCCGGTGACTTTAAAAATATGATTCATCCGACTTTCGTGTGGGTCACGCAAGCGGGATATAGGTTGAGGCCGCCGCAGTGGAAATAGACGGCGATCTTGAAGTTGTTCGGA
>JAIFKU010000076.1 GCA_020049495.1 Accumulibacter sp. | reverse complement strand
GCTTTGCTCGCCTGCCCGGCTTCCAGGTACGCGGCGCGCACCTCCGAACTGGCCAGCAACTCCCTGCCCGTCCCGGCCAGCACGATATGGCCGTGCTGCAGCACATAACCACGGTGCGCCACGCGCAAAGCATGGTGGGCGTTCTGCTCGACCAGCAGCACGGTCATGCCGTAATCGCGATTCAGTTCGCGGATGGTCTGGAAAATCTTCTTGATGTAGAGCGGCGCCAGGCCAAGCGAGGGTTCGTCGAGCAGTAACAGCTTGGGGCGCGACATCAGGGCGCGCGCGATCGCCAGCATCTGCTGCTCACCGCCCGACAGCGTCCCGGCGCGCTGATTACGGCGTTCGTCGAGAATGGGAAACAGCGCACTCATGCGCCGCAGATCGACTTCGAAGTTCAGCGGATCGGCCAGCGCCGCACCCATCTGCAGGTTTTCCATCACGCTCATGCGCGGGAAGATGCGCCGCCCTTCGGGGACCAGCGCGATGCCGCGCCGCGAAATTTCATGCGCCGGCAAAGCGGTAATATCCTCGCCATCGAAAATGATGTGACCGGACGAGGCGCGCGGCTGGCCGAAGATGGACATCATCAGCGTCGACTTGCCGGCGCCGTTGGCACCGATCAGCGTCACCACCTCGCCGACCTGCACCGAAATATCGACGCCCTGCAAGGCGTGAATGTGCCCGTAATGCGCATGCACGGCGGAGAGTTCGAGCATCATGGCACGCTCTCCGCAGGGAATTTCATGGCCCCGTCCTCGTCTTCCTCTTCCTCGCCCAGATAGGCCTTGATCACGTGCGGATTGTTGCGGATTTCGGCCGGCGATCCCTCGGCGATCTTGCGCCCGTAATTGAGCACGCAGATGTGATCCGAAACATTCATAACCACGTTCATGTCGTGCTCGATGAGCAGGATGGCCAGGCCTTCGTCGCGCACCAGCGACTGCAGCAGTTCGTTGAGTTCGGCCGACTCCCTGGGATTGAGCCCGGCGGCCGGCTCGTCCAGACAAAGCAGGATGGGATCCACGCACAGCGCCCGGGCAATCTCGATGCGCCGCTGCATGCCGTAAGGCAGGTCACCGGCGACGGAATCCGCCCGCTCGATCAGATTCAGGCGCTTGAGCCGGTCAACGGCCACCTCGATGGCCTGCGCCTCGGCGCGGCGATAGCCCGGTAGGCCGATGAGGCCGGCCAGCGAAAAGCGAGAGGCCTGCTGCAGCCGGTTGTGCTGGGCGACGATCAGATTTTCCAGAACGGTCATTTTCGGGAACAGGCGAACGTTCTGGAAGGTACGTACCACCTGCGCCTGACTCGCCACTTGATGGCTTTCAAGCGTTTCCAGATCAAGCACGCCGCGCTGCGGATGATGCAGGCACACGCGCCCGGCGGTCGGCCGGTAAAAACCGGTCAGACAATTGAAGAAGGTCGTCTTCCCGGCGCCGTTGGGCCCGATGACAGCGGTAATGCGACCGGCATGAACATCAAACGACAGGTCATCAATCGCCATCAACCCGCCAAAGCGCATGCTCAGCCTATCCACGTGCAGCAGTAAACGATACGGGTTCATGGCGACCCGCTTTCGCCACGATAGCGCAGGGTCGGCTCACGATGTGAGAGGATGCCGCCCGGCTTCCAGATCATGATCAGGATCATCGCCGCACCGAAAAGCAGCATGCGGTACTCGGCAAAATCGCGCCCAAGTTCCGGCAGCAGCACCAGCACCAGCGAGGCCAGCACCACCCCCAGCTGACTGCCCATGCCGCCGAGAACGACGATGGCCAGGATGATCGCCGACTCGTTGAAGGTAAAGGACTCGGGCGAAATGAAGCCCTGGCGGGCAGCGAAGAAAACACCGGCGCAGCCGCCGAGCATGGCGCCGATGGCGAAGGCCGAGAGCTTGACGTTGGTGATGTTGATGCCGAGCGCCTGGCAGGCGATATCGTCCTCGCGCACCGCCTCCCAGGCGCGGCCGATCGGCAGCTTGCGCAGGCGCGAAACAAACAGGTTGGTGAGCATGGCCAGCGCCAGGATCAGGTAGTAGAGAAAGAAGATCCGGTGCAGCGGCGAGAACTCGAGGCCGAAGAAGGAGGCAAAGGTCGTCCCGTCATCACCCGGCTTGAACGGCAGGCCGAAGAAGGTCGGGCGCGGGATCGAGGCGATGCCGTTCGGGCCGTTCGACAAATCGGTCCAGTTAACCAGGATAATGCGCACGATTTCACCGAAGCCGAGCGTGACGATCGCCAGGTAATCACCGCGCAGGCGCAACGTCGGCCAGCCGAGCAACAGGCCAAAGCCCGCCGCCAGCCCGCCGGCCAACGGCAACGCCTGCCAGAAGCCCCAGCCGTACTGTGTCGCCAGCAGCGCATAGCAATATGCACCGACCGCGTAGAAGGCAACGTAGCCGAGGACCAGCAGCCCAGCCAGGCCAACGACGACGTTGAGCCCCCAGCCGAGCATCACGTAGATCAGCACCGTCGTCGCCGTATCGACGATGTAGCGGTTATCCGAGAAGACGATGGGCAGGACCAGCGCAATGCCGAAGCAGCCCCAGCCGAGCCACGATGGCAGCGCGCGATAGCGGCGCGCCGGCGCGCCGACCGCCGGCCTCTGCACGCGCCGGGCGAGCTGCAGGCGGTCGAGTCCGAAGCGCGCAAGCAGCCGGCCAGCGAAGCACAATGCGACGAACAGGCCAAGCACCGGCCAGCGCGTCGCGACGTGCAGGGCGCCGCCCTGGTCGACGGTGGTCAGACCGAGCATCGGAATGCCGAGCAGAAGCGCGACGAAGGCCACGGCCGCGGCATCGCGCAAGCGTTCCTTGGCCGAAGGAGCCTGATGGGCCAGAACCACCACAGGCATCAGACTTTCTCCACTTCAGGGCGGCCAAGCAGGCCGGATGGGCGGAACATGAGCACCAGGATGAGGATGCTGAAGGTCGCCACGTCCTTGTATTCCGGCGACAGGTAGGCGGCCCAGAATGCCTCGATCAGGCCGATCAGCAAACCACCGAGCATGGCGCCGGGCAAGGAGCCGATACCGCCGAGCACGGCCGCCGTAAAGGCCTTGATGCCGGCGACGAAACCGATATAGAAATCAACGACGCCGTAATAGACCGTAACCAGAACGCCGGCCACGGCCGCCAGCATGGCGCCGAGCATGAAGGTGAGCGATATGGTGCGATCGACGTTGATGCCGAGCAGCGCGGTCATCGTCCGGTCCTGTTCGCAGGCGCGCTGCTGGCGACCGAACGAGGTACGGCCGATCACATAGGAAAACGCGGTCATCAGGGCGACCGTAACGACGATGATCAGCAGTTGCGAATACGCCAGATGCACCGTAAAACCGTCGACGGTCAGCAGGTCGAAGCCGCCGACCAGAACCGGCGGAATGGGCTTGACGCGGGCACCCTGGGTCAGTTGCACCATGTTCTGCAGGAAAATCGACATGCCGATGGCCGAAATCAGCGGCGCCAGACGGGTTGACCCGCGCAGGGGACGGTAGGCGGTACGTTCGACCGCCCAGCCATAGACCGAGGTAAACAGTACCGACATCACCAGCACGGTGAGCAGGGCCAGCGGCACCGAACTGATACCCAGCGAAGCCAGCAGGGTAAACGCCGTGACGGCGATGAAGGCGCTGACCATGTAGATGTCGCCGTGGGCAAAATTGATCATGCCGATGATGCCGTACACCATCGTGTAACCGATGGCGATCAGTCCATAGACGGCGCCCAGCGTCAGGCCGTTGATCAGTTGCTGCAATGCCAGAGCCATGCCCCTACTCCGGTGGAAATTTACTGTTCTTGCCAACCCGTACCGACAACACGGTCAGTGGCGTAGCAAGCGCAAGAGGAAACGCTGTTGAAGTGGAAATAAATAGGGAGCCGTTGAGTTAATCGCTTCCGTCGTTCCCGCGCAGGCGGGAACCCAGTTACGTAAACATTCTGGATCCCCGCCTGCGCGGGGATGACGAATACTTCAGCATCCCCGTGAAAGAAGAATCGGGATTGCCGACAAATCACTTGCCGACGTAATCGTACTTGCCGCCCTTCCAGCGATAGACCATGAAGCCCGGCAGCTTGTTGTCGCCCTTGGCGTCAAAGCTCAGCTTGCCGATCACGGTGTCAAAACTGCCGCCGCGCATCGCCTTTTCCAGATCAGCATACTTGGTACTCTTGGCCTTCTCGGCAGCCTGGGCGAACAACTGCATCGCCGCGTAGGCGTACATCACGTAGCCTTCCGGCTCGACCTTGGCATCGCGGAAACGCTTGACGATGTCGGCGGCGGCCGGGTTCTTGCGCGGATCGGGAGAGAAGGTAAACAACACATTGTCCGAAGCCGCACCGGCGGCAGTCACCAGTTCGGAATTGGTCAGCGTATCGCCACCCATGATCGTCAGCTTGAGGCCGGCCTGCTGCGCCTGACGCAGAATAAGCGCCACTTCGGTGTGATAGCCGCCATAGGCCATGACTTCGACCCCGGCCGACTTGAGCTTGCTAACCAGAGCGGAATAGTCCTTTTCGCCGGCAGTCACCGATTCGCGCAGGGCCAGCTTGACCTTTTTGCCTTCGATGGCCTTGGCGATCTCGTCGGCCAGACCCTTGCCATAGGCACTCTTGTCGTCAACCACGGCAATCTTCTTGCTCTTGAAGGTATCGGCCAGATAAGTGCCGGCCACCAGGCCCTGCTGGTCGTCGCGCCCCATGATGCGGAAGATGTTCTTCAGACCGCGCTCGGTCACCTGCGGATTGGTCGACACCGTGGCCATCGGAATCTGCGCTTCGTTATAGACATCGGAGGCCGGAATGGTCGAACTGGAACACCAGTGGCCGTGCATGAATATGATCTTCTTGTTGGCCATGGCGTTGGCCACCGAAACCGCCTGCTTCGGGTCGCAGGCATCGTCACCGATTTCCAGTTTCAGTTTCTGGCCGAGTACGCCGGCTTTGCCGTTGATATCGGCAATGGCCAGTTCGGCGCCCTTGCGGATCTGGTCGCCCGCCGAGGCGTATTGCCCGGTCATCGGACCGGCAATGGCCACCAGATGGTCGGCGTAGACAGGGGATGCAGCCAAGGCCAGCAGACTGCATCCGGCCAGCAGGATATTCTTGCACATTGATTCTCTCCTTCGGTTTCGGTGAACGTTTCAGGAACTCAAAAATGACACGGCAACAACGGACCCGTAGCGGGACCCACTCCCGGACAACATACGGCGTCAAGAACAAAAGGGAGTATTTTAACCGCTCGCTGCCCTGTAGTACGCCTTTTGTCTGCATTTTCCCGGCAATGATTCCATGTCTCGGGGGGTAAATTCGAAAGTCATATGCAAACCCCCTGATCCCCTATTATTCGCTGATTTTTTACGGTAACGTGTGTAATGTCATTTTTTTATTCAACCATCTGAAAGGTATTGATCATGTCTATGCAAAAAGTGGGGATCGTAGGTGCGGGCACCATGGGCAATGGCATTGCCCAAGCCTTCGCGGGGGCGGGGATTGATGTCGTGATGACGGACATTTCCGAGACGGCGCTGCAGCGTGGCCTGAACACGGTTTCCGGCAGCCTCGACCGCCTGATCAAGAAGGAAAAGATCAATGCCGAACAGAAGGCGGCCGTGCTCGCCAGGATTTCCACCAATACCGACACCGCCGCCATCGGCGAGTGCGATCTGGTGGTGGAAGCGGCGACCGAGAACGAAGCGCTCAAACTCAAGATCTTCCGTCAACTCGACGAACTGGCCAAACCCGGCGCCATTCTGGCGAGTAACACCTCGTCCATCTCGATTACCAAGCTGGCGGCTGCGACCAATCGGCCCCAGCAGGTGATCGGCCTGCATTTCTTCAACCCGGTCCCGATGATGGCGCTGGTCGAAGTCATCAGCGGTCTGCAGACCTCCGACGCTACCCGGGCAGCTATCGAGGCGGTCGCCCGGCAGATCGGCAAGACGCCGGCGAAGATCAGGAACAGTCCCGGCTTCGTCGTCAACCGCATGCTGTGCCCGATGATCAACGAGGCGGTATTTGCCCTGGCGGAAGGACTGGCTACGGCGGTCGAAATCGACGAAGCAATGAAACTCGGGGCCAATCACCCTATTGGTCCGCTGGCGCTGTGCGACCTGATCGGTCTGGACGTGGAACTGGCGATCATGCAGGTGCTGTTCGAAGGCTTCAAGGATTCCAAGTATCGTCCGGCGCCCTTATTGATGGAAATGGTCGAGGCCGGTTATCTCGGGCGCAAGACCGGGCGCGGTTTCTTCAATTACCCGTGAAAAATATTGATGGGCAGCGTCAATCTTGACGTTCTGCGTAATGCCGTTGGCTGAATAGCGGCTGGCCTGCCGGGAACCCTGGTGACGGCGGTCAGCGGCTTGGCACAATGTCGACAACGCTGATGATCGTGCGCGCCAGGCTATGGTTCAACCGACCCTGAACGTTCAGAACGCCTGCGAGACTTGCAGCGTGATCTGCTTGCGTTCGTAGTCGTAGAGGCTGAGGTTGGAGTCGTTGCGCGTGTAATTGAAGCCGAGAACGGCCGACAGGCCGCCGCTGCCGAGTTCCTTTGAAAGATTGGCGACGACGGTGTATTGCGTATCCCTGCGCCGCGTGTCGTAGGCGGCTTCCTGCCCGGCGTAATCGCTGCGCGCGATGCCGGATGAGAGATAGAGCGCCAGTCCCCGGGCCACTTCCTTGTAGACGCCGAAATTGATGCCGTTCGAGTGGTTGTCCAGATAGTCGCGCCGCGTTCCTTCAACGGTGTGGCGGACGGTGGCCTGGATGAAATCGGCATCGCCCAGGGTATAGCGGCTTCCGGCGACGGCCGACCAGACTCTGCCGTCGCGGAGGCCGTCGTTCACATAGTAGGATTTCGCTTGCACAACGAGCGAAGCATTGAGCGAAAGCGCGGCGGTAACCGGGATGCGCAGTTGCGGAGCGATTCCGCTGGCCCGGCTGTAGGCAGCCTGGCCGATGTCCACGTACTCGAAGAGTAGCGGGGCGGAAACGATCATTGAATCGAGGCGCAGGACGGGTCCCGTGCTGAGCGAGAGAATCTGCGCGTTGAAGGCGCTCAGGCTGGCATAGCGCGTGGTGC
>JAIFKU010000138.1 GCA_020049495.1 Accumulibacter sp. | reverse complement strand
TGTCTTCGTGCAACATCCGGGTGGCGTAAAACGACAGCGCCCAGAGACTCGCCACGAAGATGATCAGTGTGGCGAGGGTGATTCGGGTTTTAAGCGACTGCCAGGGATGGGCGGTTATCGGCATGCTGTTCTCACAATCTGATCCGTGCTTAGCCCTTGAGCGCGGCACTTAGCGAAGCGACTTCCTCGGCCGATTCGGCAAGAATGCTGGTGAGTGTTTCGTCGTCGATCAGCACTTCAAGTTCCACGGCCATGCCCTTGCGGCTCATGCCGGCCAGGGCGTCGAGTGGCGATTCGATGGGCGAGAGCTGGTCGGCCAGCAGCAGTGTGTCGCCGAGCGACGCTGGCGGCATCGCCAGATAGCCCGACCACAGCGTTTCCATGGCCTCAAGGATGTGCGCCGGCACGTCCAGTGCGCGCAGTACGGCGCGCCCGACACGGGCTTCGCCTTCGCCATGCCAGGGCTCAAGATCACTGCTCAGCAGGCCGGGAAAGGTGCTGGCGCGGGAGATCAGGTAGAAGCTGCCGACCTCGTGCACAATGCCGGCAAAGAAGGCGGCATCCGGGTTCTGATGCGTGACGCGCCTGGCGATGACGCGCGCCAGGGCGGCAACATGGGCGGTGTGTTCCCAGAGTCGGGAGGCCAGTGCGCGATGCTCCTCGGCCTTGGACATTTCGCGCATCTGACGCACGATGATCGAAGCCGCGAGGGCACGCAAGGTGGCAAAACCGAGCCGGGAAATGGCGCTCCTGAGTTCGCTGATGGCCCGGCCGCCGGGGTTGTAGGCGATCGAGTTGGCGATGCCGAGCACGCGTGCGGAGAGCATCGGTTCGGCGGAAACCAGTTTGCCGAGTCCGTCGATGGCACAGTCGGGATCGTCGAGCATGCGCTGTACGCGCAGCGCTATTTCACTGTGCGTGGAGAAGACGATGTCGCCGCGTGCGGCGTCGGCGGCAATGGCGTCAAGAGCTGAGCGAACGTCCATCATGGTCATCCTTTGCTGTTGTATGCACCGTGACTGACAATGGCTGCCGGAATCTGGTCCAGGGGCAGGGTTAAATCAACCGCACCGAATTTGATCGCTTCCTTGGGCATGCCGAAAACGACGCAACTGGCTTCGTCCTGGGCAATGGTGCGGGCCCCGGCATCGTGCATTTCCTTGAGCCCGCGTGCGCCGTCATCGCCCATGCCGGTCATGATGATGCCCAGGGCGTTGGCCCCGGCAAATTTGGCAACCGAGCGGAACAGGACGTCAACCGAGGGCTTGTGCCGGTTGACCAGCGGGCCGTCAGCGACATCAACAACGTATTGCGCGCCACTGCGCTTGAGCATCATGTGCTTGCCGCCGGGAGCGATCAGCGCACGGCCGGGAATAACCCGGTCGCCGTTCTGCGCTTCCCGTACTTCGATCTGGCACAGGCTGTGCAGCCGTTCGGCAAACATCGCGGTAAATACGGCCGGCATGTGCTGGACGATGACGATGCCGAGGCTGGTGGCCGGCAGTCGCGTGAGGACGGCTTCGAGCGCCTGCGTGCCGCCGGTGGAGGTGCCGATGGCGATGACCTGGTCGGTGGTGCGATTGAGCGCCGGGTTGTAGTCGGCACTGAGCATGACATCGGCAGTGAGCTTGGGGCGGTTGAGGTTGGCGCTGGCCGCGAGGGTGCCGGAACGCATGGCGTGCATATTGGCTTTGGCGGCAGTGCGCACGGCGTGCACGATGTCGCTGGAGGAATCTTCGAGAAAACTTTTCAGGCCGATCTTGGGTTTGGTGATGATCGCCACCGCACCCGCTGCCAAGGCCTCAAACGTGGCCTGCGCACCCTGTTCGGCGAGCGAGGAGCAGATGACCACCGGCGTCGGGCGCTCGGCCATGACTTTTTTGAGGAAAGTGATGCCGTCCATGCGCGGCATTTCAATGTCGACGATGAGCACATCCGGCCAGTGTGTCTTCATCTTTTCAAGGGCGAAGAGGGGATCAGAGGCGGTGGCAATCACCTCGATTCCGGCATCGCCGGCCAGGGCCTGCGCAACGACCTGGCGTACAACGGCTGAGTCATCGACGATCATTACCTTGATTTTGTCAGTCATTGGTTGTATCAGCCATAGGCGTTTCGGATTTCGGCATTTTCCCCCTCGGGGAAGGCCAGCCAGACATCACCGCTCCAGATGTCGAAGTGCAGTTTTCGCCGCCCGCTGCCCCCTACGTGCTCGGCCATCAGGGCAATGTTTTTCGAGGCCAGAAGTTTGCGACCGTACTCGATGTTGCGCGGGCCAATGTCCATTTTCCCGCGCGGGGTGCCGGCGAACATGTTGGCGCCACCAAAAAGCTTGGCCTGATACTCGGAGGGTCGGGTGCCGGCCTGCTCGACGTGCAGCAGAAAAAGCTCGAAGGCTTCGCTGGCGTAGCGGCCGTCGAGTGCGTCATCCGCTGCGCGGTTGCGTTCGGTCATCATGTAGTGACACATGCCGCCGATGTGCTTGCGCGGGTGCCAGAGCGTGATCGATACGCAGGAACCGAGCAGGGTTGTGATGCGTGTGTGGCCGCTGCCGAAATGGAAATCACCGGCGCTGAGGACGACGGTTTTGTGTGCAGTGGCGGCGTGCGGTGCGGGTTTCATGGTTTGCGATAAATCGTCGGTCGGATGGAAGTGACGCGATCGGTGAGGCCGTTGAGCGTTTCGGAATGGCCAATGATCAAATGACCTCCGGGCTTGAGGCGGGGCAGCAGGTTGTGCACGACCTTGGTCTTGGTTTCCGGGTCAAAGTAGATCATCACGTTGCGCAGGAAAATGACTTCGAAGTCACCGATGTCGGCATCAACCGGGTGGGTCAGATTGATCTGGTAGAAACTGGTTTTCTTGCGCAGTTCCGGTGCGATGAGGAAGGTTCCGGCATGCGCCCGCACTCCCTTGAGACAATACTTGTGCATGTATCCTGTCGGAATGCCTTCGGTGCGCGCCAGCGAATAGTGTCCGGCGGCGGCCCTGGCCAGCACCTGGGTGCTGATGTCCGAGCCGACGATTTCCCAGGGCGTCGTGGGCAGGACTTCAGCGAGCGTCATGGCAATCGAATAGGCCTCCTCGCCGCTCGAACTGGCCGCACTCCAGACGCGAAAGGTCGCCGGACTGTGGCGTTTGGCGATGATTTCACGCAGGAATTCGAAGTGCTTGGGTTCGCGGAAAAAATAGGTTTCGTTAGTGGTCAGCAGGTCGACCATGGTTTGCAGCTCTTCCGCGTGTTCGCCGGAGGACAGCATGCGGTAATACTGCGAGAAGCTGTCGAAATCGTAAACTTTGAGACGCCGTGTCAGGCGACCGACAAGCAGCACTTTTTTGGCATCGGAGAGGCTGATGCCGGCAATCTTGTAGATCAGGCGTTGAAACAGCGCGAATTCCTGATCGGTAATGGTGGCTTCAATCATCAGAATAGCTCGATCTTCTTGTCGACGGTCTTCGGTTTCTGCAGCAGGGTTTCGGCGTAGGCGCGTTCTTCGCGGGCAATCACTTCGGCATTGGCCATGTTGGTCACCAGACGCTTGCAGAAGGCTTCGCCGTTGAACGGCAGGAAAATGATCTTGCGCGACCAGGGTCCGAGAAAGTCGGAGGTGAGCAGGGTGACGCCTTCGCGCTGCAGCCACTCCTTGGCGAAATTGGCATTGCGCATGCCGATGCTCAGCGAGCCGCCGTCGGTGTCGATGATGGTTCCACCGCCGAAGGCCTTGGCCTGCAGGCGAACTTTCTTGGCGCCCTTGTTGAGCAGGGCATTGAGCAGGGCCTCCATGGCGAAGTTGCCGGACAGCAGCGAGTCGACATCGCCGTGCTTGTTGCGCCCCATATCGGGCAGCATGAAGTGGTTGATCCCGCCGATGCGCAGCAGCGGGTCGAAAAGACAGACGGCCACGCAGGAGCCGAGCAGGGTGGATAAGGGCTTCTCGCTGTCGACGACCCACGCCCCCGGCTGGACGACACGGGCGTAGCGTTCGATGTCTTTTACCGGAAGGCTGGCGTAGTCCAAAGGGCTTGTCTCCGTGCTAGGGTGGCTAGTAGGCAGTCATGCTGAAACGCGTGGATAAGCCGTCATTCCGGCGAAGGCGCCCTGAAGGTAAGGCGAAGCTGTCCTGAAGAAGTACTCCTGGGGTGCCGGAATCCAGTGGTGCTCTCCTGGATTCCGGGTCAAGCCCGGAATGACGACGCTTTGTATCGATCTGTTTCAACATGTCTGTCTACTCGATCAGTTGTTACGTAACTCTGAGAGCTTGCTGTTCAGATGCTGCAGCTTCTCCTGTGTTTCAGCGCCGCGACTGAGCAGGTCGGCCATCCGGGTCATGAAATCGCCGACCATGTTCTGCAGGAATTTTTCCTGGCTATCGGTCAGTCCAAGCCGGTAGAAGGAGTCGAGCAGGGTTCCCTGCAGCTCGTTGATGAGTTTTGAGCTGGCTGCGGTATTGTCCTGATGGGTTTCGTGCAGTTCCATGATGGTATCGCTTACGCTTTCAAGTGCTAACAGGATGCCGGCCTGCGCGCGCCGGCTCGCTTCTTCGGTCTGCAGCGCCTTGAGCCGGGAGTCAACCACTTGTGCGGCGACGGAAAGATGGTCACGCAGGCGGCCGCAGTAATCCGGATCTTCGAGCGGCAGGTTGTTGACCATCAGCGTGACGCGTTCGAAGTTATGTACGCTGCGCCGGCGGAACTCGAAAATGCGTCCCTGGCTGCGCACGTGCTCGATCACCGAGACCTCGAGCGGCATGTTCTTTCCCTCCGCGCTGAGCGTTTGCGTGTCGCCGCCGATGCGCGTCTGTACCACACCGGCCAGCCGGTAGCGCTGCAGCAGTTCAAGCAGCCCGCTGGCGACCTCCTCGCTGTTTTCCATGGCGATCAGCTTGCTCATGAACTGCAGCAGAATGCCGGTTTCATCCATGCTGGCCATGACCAGCGAAGACAGCAGCTCGGCTTCTTCGACCTGCACCGCCAGCGTGCGCTGATCGAGCACTCTGGTTTTTGCGACCATGAATTTGCGCAGCAGTTCTTCGGGCTCGAAGGGCTTGACGATATAGTCCTCGCCGCCGGCGTCGTAGCCCTTTATCCGTTCCTCGATCGTATCGTGGCTGGAGACGAAGATGACCGGCGTGTGGCGCAGCACGGGATCATCCTTGATCTGGCGGCAGAAGGTGAAACCGTCGATGCCGGGCAGGCTGACATCGAGCAGGAAGAGGTCGGGCTTTTCCGAAGACAGTCTGTCGTGGCAGTCTTCGCTGCTGGCAAAGGTCTGGATCTGGCCGTCGGGTTCAAGAATGGCGCGAATGATGTCCAGCACGACGGGATCATCGTCAACGGCAAATACCTTGAAGGCTTGACTCATTGCTTGTCCTCCGGAACCGACTTTACAAGTACGGATGAAAGTTCTGTGCTCATTTCCTCAACGGTGCGCTCAAGCTCTTCAAGCCATAGCAGGGCCGGTTCATTGTTGCGCAGGGCCATTTCCAGTGTCCGGGAAATGGAAAACAGTTCAGTCATGCCCAGCATTCCGGTGCGCCCCTTGAGCGCGTGCGCCAGTTTGGTGGCCTCCTCCCGGGAATCATTAGCGAGCGCCTGACGGATCTGCCGGGCGGCCGCCGGGCCAAAGCTGATAAATTCGCTCAGCCAGTGCCGATAACGTTCCTCATCTCCGGCAAAACGGGCAAGCGCTTCCTGGGTGTTGATATTAGGAATGACCAAGCTGCAGGCCGCTGGCCCAGGGCCTTTCGGCTGACTTGAAGGGGTCTTGCCTTGATCGGTGCACATCCAAAATCTCCTCATGCGTTCCTGCGGCATCAGCCGTGTGGACGTTTAGCCATGAACATATAATCCCAGAGAATGGATCACTTGTGCATCCGTAGTTTACGCAAAAAACTGCGGAAACTACGTAGTTGGAGAGTGGGGGAGTGGGTCGTGCTTCAGCCCGCTTATTGCTTGATGTCGGGCTGAAGCCCGACCCACAGCGCAGGTCCGCAACCCTCCCGCGCAAGGCAGTGTGCCGGGGATGAGGGTTTCAAAACCCCTCTCCTGCGGGAGAGGGGTTGGGGTGAGGGTATTTTTTGTAGTCTGAGTTCCTGACTGCTTAGTGATTGCAGGCCGCTAGTTTAAGCCTGGTAGAAACGGTAGCAGTTCTTGCCTGCCAATTTGGCCCGGTACATGGCCTGATCAGCCTGGCGCAACAGGTGATCGGCATGTGTTTCTTCCGCCTGAGGATAGAACGTGATGCCGAGGCTGATCGAGATTTTCAGGACCAGATCACCGACAAGGACCGGTTGTGCGGCGGCGGCGAGAAGGCGTTTGAGCATCGCTTCGCTGGCGGCCACATCCTCCAGATCGGGCAGTACGGCAACAAATTCGTCGCCGCCCATACGGGCGAGCGTATCGCCTTCGCGCAGCGCCTGCTTCATGTGGTTTGCCACGGCCATGAGCAACTGGTCGCCGGTTTCATGCCCATGGCTGTCGTTGACCGCCTTGAAGCCATCGATGTCGAGGTAGATTACCGCCAGCCGCTGTTCGCGCCGAAGGGCCTGAGCCATGGCCTGTTGCATACGGTCGGCGAGCAGCACGCGATTCGGCAGGGCAGTCAGTGCATCATAGTGGGCAATGTGTTCGAGCTGTTTTTCGTGCGTCTTGAGCGCAGTGATGTCGGAAAACAGGGCGACATATTGCCGGGTATTGCCCTGCGCATCGTTGACCGCGCTGATGGTCAGCATCTCGGCGAACACTTCGCCGCTCTTGCGCCGGTTCCAGATTTCACCGTACCAATGGCCGTTCTCGAGCAGCGATTTCCAGAGGGCAGTGAAGAACTCCTTTTGATGACGGCCGGAACTGAGGAGGCGTGGGTTGCGACCCAGTACTTCGTCACGGCTGTAGCCGGTGATGTGGCTGAACGTCTCATTGACATCGATGATTGTGCCGTCGGTACTCGTGATCAGGATGCCTTCGCGGGCATGGGTGAATACCGTGGCCGCGAGGCGCAGCTTGACTTCGGCCTGCATGCGGTCGGTGATGTCATGAATGATGGAAAACAGCAGAGGGCGTCCGCCGCTGTCGATGGGCGTCAGATGCACTTC
>JAIFKU010000116.1 GCA_020049495.1 Accumulibacter sp. | reverse complement strand
CTGCGCGTGCTCGCCGACGTCGGCCTGCTCGGCCTGCCCAATGCCGGCAAGAGTACCTTTATCCGCAGCGTCTCCGCAGCGCGGCCCAAGGTTGCCGACTACCCGTTCACCACCATGCATCCGAATCTTGGCGTCGTTCGCGTCAGCGAGAACAAGAGCTTTGTCATCGCCGATGTTCCCGGTCTGATCGAGGGAGCCGCCGAAGGCGCCGGACTCGGCATCCGCTTCCTCAAGCACCTGGCGCGTACACGTGTGCTGCTGCACATCGTCGATCTCGCCCCGCCCGATCCGGAAGCCGATCCGGTCCATGACGCCAGGGCTATCGTCAAAGAGCTTGAAAAATACAGCCCGCAACTTGCCGCCAAGCCGCGCTGGCTGGTTCTGAACAAGCTCGATCTGATCCCCGAAGAAGATCGTGAACAGCGCGTCAATGACTTCATGAGCGCCTACGACACGGCCGGTGCGCCATTCTTCCGCATCAGCGCGATCAATGGCGAAGGTTGCCGCCCCTTGATCTACAAGTTGCAGGACGCGCTTGACAGTCTGGCGCCCCTGCCCCCGATGACGGATACTTCGCTTGACGATCATTTTCCAGAAGAACCCGAAACCGACAGCAAAGAATAGCCATGGCCACGACCCGCATTGCCGACGCGAAGCGACTTGTCATCAAGGTCGGCTCCGCACTTGTCACCAATAACGGCGCAGGCCTTGATCTTTCTGCCATCAACGAATGGGCCCGGCAAATCGCCCAGTTGCGGCAGAGCAAGCGCGAGGTGGTACTCGTTTCCTCCGGCGCCATCGCCTGCGGCATGCAACGCCTGGGCATGAGCAAACGCCCGAGCGCCGTGCATGAACTGCAAGCCTGCGCCGCCGTCGGCCAGATGGGGCTGGTGCAAGTCTATGAAAGCGCCTTCGCCAGCCACGGATTGCACACCGCGCAAATTCTACTCACCCACGACGACCTTGCCGACCGCAAGCGTTACCTGAATGCCCGTTCGACGCTGACGACGCTGCTAGAACTTGGCGTGGTGCCGATCATCAACGAAAACGACACGGTGATCACCGACGAAATCAAGTTCGGCGACAACGACACGCTCGGTGCACTGGTCGCCAATCTCGTCGACGCCGACTGCCTGATCATCCTCACCGATCAGCAAGGCTTGTTTACCGCCGATCCGCGCAAGGACGCCAGCGCCTCGCTGATCTCCGAAGCCCATGCCGGCGACCCGGCGCTTGAAGCCATGGCTGGCGGCGCGGGTTCGCAATTCGGCAAGGGCGGCATGATCACCAAGGTCATCGCCGCCAAACGTGCGGCCAGCAGCGGCGCGCACACCGTCATTGCCAACGGCCGCGAAGCGGATGTCATGCCGCGCCTGGCGCGTGGCGAATCCGTCGGCACCTTGCTGTTCGCGCAAACACAGCCGCTCACCGCCCGCAAGCAATGGCTGGCCGACCATCTGCAACTCAACGGCAAACTGATTCTCGATGCCGGCGCGGTCAAGGCGCTCGGCGAAGGGAAAAGCCTGCTGCCCATCGGCGTCGTCGAAGTTCAGGGCGAGTTCGAACGCGGCACGGCCGTAGCCTGCCTTTCACCGGAAGGGGTCGAGATTGCCCGTGGCCTGTCCAACTACGGGAGCAGCGACTCCCGCCGCATCGCCCGTCACGCCAGTTCGGACATTGAAACGATTCTCGGCTATATCGACGAGCCGGAAATCATTCATCGGGATAATCTGATTCTCTGCTGAACGCCACTCATTGTCGTACAATTTATTTGTTTATGTACTACAATGTTGTTGACGCTGCCCCATCTTTGATGCCAGACTCTCGTCTGCAAGCCTTCCGCACGGGAGGACCGTTCATCAACAGACTAGCCGAGGAATCAATGAGTACCGGACTGAACATACTTCCCCATGGCGCACTGGACTTCGTCTCTGTCGGCGCCCTCATTCACCGCCTGGACACGGGAATCGTGCCCTTCCGCAAGGCCACCGAATGCCAGATTCATGTCAGCGGCGGCGAGTTCAATTGCGCTGCGAATCTGGCCAGTTGCTTCGGCCTGAAAACCGGCATCGTCACGGCCATGGCCGATTACCCGGTCGGCGAACTGATTGCCGGTTACGTCAAGACCATGGGGGTACAGCCTTTCTACAAGCTCTTCAAGCATAACGGGGTCAATGGCCCCAACATGGCAACGGTGTACAGTGACCGCGGGCAGGGCGTGCGCCCGCCGGTGGTGTTCTACAACCGCTCGAATGAAGCGGCAGGCATGCTCAAGGCCGGTGATTTTGACTGGGCATCGATTTTCGCCGGCGGCGTACGCTGGTTTCACAGCGGCGGAATTTTCGCCGCGCTCTCGCAGACCACACCCGAGGTCATCATCGAAGGCATGCAGGCGGCCAAGGCGGCTGGCGCGATAATCTCGCTTGACCTGAACTACCGGGCCAAGCTGTGGAACATCGCCGGCGGCGAAGAGCGCGCGGTCGCGGTGCTCGACCGCATCCTCAAGCACGTCGATGTACTCGTCGGCAACGAAGAGGATCTGCAGAAAGGACTCGGCATCCCCGGACCGGAAGTGGCCGCCAAATCCAAGCTCGACCCCAGCGCCTTCTTCGGCATGATCGACAATGTCATCAAAAAACATCCTCAGATCAAGATCGTCGCCACCACGCTGCGCGAGGTTCATTCAACCAATCGCCACAGCTGGAGCGCGGTGGCCTGGGTCAACGGAAAAACCTATGCGGCCCCGACCGCCGAACTCGACATCTACGACCGGATCGGCGGCGGCGATGGCTTTGCGTCCGGGTTTATCTATGGCCTGCTCAGTAACGAGTCGCCGGAACAGGCCCTGAGACTGGGCTGGGCCCATGGTGCCTTGCTCACCACCTTCCCCGGCGATATCACTATGGCCAGCCTCGATGAAGTGCGCGCATTTGCCCAGGGCGGGTCGGCACGCATCCAGCGCTAAGCCGGTTATTGCCCTGCAGGTCGGCCTTCAGGCCGACCTGCAATTCCGGCGGGTCGGAACGGAGACGAGGTATGACCAAAACGGATCGGCTGACCCGGTTGTTCGGCAAGCAGATTGCCCAGGGCGAATTCGCGCCCGCTTCGGCATTGCCCTCGGAAGCCGAATTGTGCGTCCGCTTTGAGGTTTCGCGCAACGTGATGCGTGAAGTGATCAAAGTGCTGTCGACAAAAAAACTGATTGACGCCCAGCGTCATCGCGGTCTTTTTGTCATGCCCCGGGATCAGTGGAATTATCTCGATGCCGATGTCCTGGAGTGGGCGCTGGAAAAAGGCACCAACCCGGAACTGATTTCCTCGTTGCTTGAAGTGCGCAACCTGATCGAGCCGACGATTTCGCGCTGGGCGGCCGAGCGGGCAACCGCCGTCGACCTGGTCGCCATCGAAGCCAGTTACAACGCAATGAACGCCAACCGGAGCAATGTTCACGTCTTCCAGGAAGCCGACATCCGTTTCCACAAGGCGATTCTGCTGGCCACCCACAACGTCGTCATCCAGCAGTTGAGCGATGCCGTCAGTGCCCTGCAACGCGCCATTTTTGACATCACCTTCCTCACTGACACCCCGCACATGGAACTGACGATGAAGGAACATGGCGACTTGTTCGATGCCATCCGGCGCAAGAACCCGGATGCTGCGGTGGCGGCCTGTCACACCCTGGTGGGACGGACGGCAAAGCGGGCAAAAAGTAAATAGGGGACATAAATCATAAATAGGGGACAGACTCCTATTTATCACACGCTTTCAGCCAGCCTTCGCCCCAAAGGCGCGGTGAATTCAACCCGAAGAGATTAAATCAACTCAGCTTGTTCAACGTCTCGTTCTTTGCAAGGCCGTCCGGCCTTTCCTCTTTGCGTTCTCCGGCCGGCAAGCACGGCAATCTCGTGGGCAAAGCGCTCGCTGCCAAGCACCAGACCGCCATGTGTCACCTTGCGGATTTCATCTACCAACTTTGTATCAAGCTCATATCGGAACAATTCGCGATAGGCGGCCTGTCTCTCAGTATCATTCAATCCCAGGCCTGAATACACTGGATGCGCACGGATCAACGGCATCGCCGCCCCGTGCGCATTGGCTTGATAGCTCGACCAACGATACTCCCCTGGATGTGACACCATACCGGCGCGCACCGGATTCAATTCAATATAACGGTGGCAGCCAAGAAAATACCCTTCTTCCCCCACAACACATGAACGGAACCGCCCCTCCCATAAGGTTCCAGTCCGCTTATAGGTACGATTGAAATACTGAACATATCGCTGCCCGAGTCGCTTCATCAGTTCGGACACGGCATCGGCTTTCTCGGCAGTAGCCAGCAGGTGCACGTGATTGCTCATCAACACAAAAGCATGTACCTGCACATCAAGCCTGTCGCTGATTTCTGTAAGACGGTCAAGGTAGAAAAGACAATCCTCTTCAGAAGCAAAACACACGCTCCGATTATTGCCGCGCTGAATAATATGCAGTGGCGTATTTGCTAGTTTCAGGCGCGGCAGGCGTGGCATGGTCAAGTTAAGTGGTCAGTGCCCGTTATCGGAAATGAATCTTCAATTCAAGACTCGGTACTATCTTAAAGCAAATCAACAAAAATAGGAGTCTGTCCCCTGTTTAGCTCTCTGTTTAGCTGTTTAGCTTTTCTGTTTACTGTTTAGAACCGCTTGCTTTTATCTCATAATGAGATAAACTGGCCCAATGAAACTGATCAGCAACCGAGCCTTGCGGGAATTTGCGGAACAGCATCCTCCTGCCGGACAGGCGCTTCAGGGGTGGCGGCAGGTGATCGAAAAGAACCACTTTGCCAACTGGGCCGATCTGAAGAAGGCATTTAACTCGGTCGACAAGGTCAGAGACAAAACAATTTTCGACATTGGCGGCAACAAGTACCGGATCATCGCTCATATTCGGTTTGAGAAACAGATTCTCTATGTTAAAGCCGTGCTGACGCACGAAGATTACGCTAAGGACGATTGGAAATGAACGCCGACATCAGGATCGATCAACTACTTCCGGCTTGGCAAGCCTTCCATGCCTCAACCGATATTGGCCCGATTCGGGATGAGGCACACTATCAGCGCATGACGCATACGCTCAACACTTTGCTTGATGCCACAGTCGGTAACGAAAACAATCCGGCCATGGGTTTGGTTGATATCGTCGGTGATCTGATCGAGGATTACGAGTCGGAACACTATCCCTTGCCCGCCGTGGCCGGTGTCGAAGCCCTGAAGTTCCTGATGGATCAACACCATCTGAAACAGTCGGAATTACCGGAAATCGGCAGCCAGGGCGTTGTGTCTGAAGTTCTGACGGGCAAGCGGGCCCTCAATATTCGCCAGATTCAGGCCTTGAGCAAACGCTTCTCGGTGACTGCTGCCACGTTTCTTTAAACCTGATCTAAAACAATTGGAGTCTGACCCCTATTACTCCATTTGCAAGCGCATAAAAAAACGGGAGCCGAAGCTCCCGTTTCCATTTCAGATCCGACTTAAGTCAGATTAGAACATGTGACGCATGCCAACCGCGAAGTTGGTGCTCGAATCGTCAGCCGTACCGACGCCGTTGAAACCGAGAGCTGAAGTATCGTCGTTATTGATATGCGACAGGTTGACGTAAGCCGTGGTGCGCTTCGACAAGTCATGGCTGTAACCGATACCGAAGCCCTTAGCCGTCGGATCGCCGGCGGCATCCGTCTTGTACTGCGAGTACTCAAGATTGACCGTGCCAGCGGCGCTGACCGGAACGCCGAGGCCGAGTGACCAGTACTTTTTGGTCAGGTCACGCGCTGCATAGGTTGTGGTTGCCGTCGCAAGGCCAGTCGTTGCCACTACCGGCAACGCATAGGTCGTCGTACCAGCAGCACGCTTTTCATTTTCACGGATGTAGTTGGCGTACAGTTTGACGACCTTGAAGTCGTACGCGCCGCCAATGGCCCATGCCTGGTTGCCTTCATCGGTGGCAATGGCGTCATCATCAAGTTGCGCTTGGTAAATCGCGGTCAGGTAGACCGGGCCATTGGAGTACTTGGCGCCGAGACCGAAACGGCTCTGGTCCGATGACGCATCGTTGAAGCCGTCACGGTTCTGCTCGCCGAAGCCGTAGATCGCGCGAACTTCAAAACCGCCCATGGTCGGCGACGTGTAGGAGATCGAGTTATTCACTCGCGAGACGTCGTTGCCGGTGTTCATCGAATAGAACTGCGGAATGAAGAGGTTGCTCGGGTTGACAACCGTCACACTGTTGGCCGACGAGCCGCCCAAATAGAAGAAGGAGGGCATGTACTGACGGCCAAGAGCGGCCGTGCCGAAGCCGCCGGACAGGCCGACGAACGCTTGACGCGAAGTGGCCATGCCGGTGCCTGTACTGATGTCAAGCGTACCGAATTCATAGGTGAAGATCGCCTTGAGGCCGTTGCCCAGCGCTTCTTCGCCCTTGAAGCCGATACGACCGCCAGCCTGGCCGCCCGACTGGATACCACTGAAGTCGACGTTGTCACCGGAACTGGACACGTAGTACGCGTCAGCAACGCCATAAACGGTTACATTGGACTGGGCAAAAGCGGCACCCGAAACCAAACCGGCAACTGCCAGTGCGATAAATTTCTTTTGCATTTGTGAATCTCCTCTAGGTTTAAGGTCGGCAGTGCTTTTTACGGCCCCACCAAACTGGACCTCTCATTAATGAGAAGCTGAACGGATGATGGCAAAGGATGCGGTCCGGGACAAGCCTGAAGCGAGTTTTCCGGTATTTGTTTCGCGGCTTTGTTGTGGAATTGCAACAGAACGGGCGATAAAAAACATCCTGCCTTTTGCTGCGCCGATTGTGGGTCGGCCTTCAGGCCGACATGCATGAGCGCCGTTGTCGGCCTGAAGGCCGACCCACAGGCGTTCAGGCCATAAGAAGTCAAGCAGCTATTGCCGGAGTGTGTTTCAACTCCGCACTCGTTTTCGTCGGGTTCCGTTCAGCACTATGCTAGTGTTTCCGCGCCTTCACGGCCCGACTTTCCGACGACAACCCGCACCGGGGACCGGTAAAAACTATGCGGCCTTCCGCTCCTTCAACTAAACTATGCGGCCTTCCGCTCCTTCAACTCCTCGCGGATCACCTTTCTGATCGTCGCCTCAATGTCGGACTGTTGCAGCGAGTTTTTAAGCGCCTCGTTGATCAGCGTCTGATAGCCGCGCTCACCGGCCATACCCTTGAAGCGTTCTACCAATGAGGCGTCAAGGTACAGTGTCACGCGCTTCTTGGCTTGCACCACCCGCCCTTCGACTCGCTTGCGCAAGACCAGCTTGCCGGAATCGATGTCGGCCTGGGAGATGGGGGCGTCCTCGTTAAAGCGTGCTGTAGTAGATTTCTTGCTCATTTCGTTCTGCCTTCCGCATCGAAATCAACCGGATTTCCTCGTCCGTCTCGGCGGTGGCGATAGCCACCAGGTCCCCGCGCAACATTCCCGGGGTAATGTATCGCTGCTCGTCGTAAGCGAAGCGGCGATCCTCGAAGGTAACCGTGTTGTCGCTCTCGATTACCTGGGGTGCGTCCTCAAAGTCGTAACCGTGCTTTTTCAGGTTCGCGGCTCGTTTCTCTGGGTCGTATGTGTAGCGCATGGATTTATTATATGTATGTTTGTGCATACGTCAAGCGATCTTTTTCAGCGCTAAGAAATGCTGAAGTATTCGTCATCCCCGCGAAGGCGGGGATCCAGAATGCCGAACTAACTGGCTCTGCATTTCCTACGGTCAGGTTCCCGGCTTTGCACTTCCTTCGGTCGCCTTCGCGGGAACGACGGAAACGAAAAAAACAGTGTTTTCTTAGAACAGTTGTCGGCCTGAAGGCCGACCCACTGGCGTTCAGGTCACGGCAAACAGCCCGGCCAGCGCCTGCCCGGGGCTGGGCGCGCGCATCAAGGCCTCCCCCACCAGGAAGGCGTGCACTGCGTTGCGGCGCATCAACTCGACATCGCCCGCCGCCAGAATACCGCTCTCGGTGACCACCAGGCGTCCGGCCGGGATGCGCGGCAGCAGGTCGAGCGTGGTTTGCAGACTGACCTCGAACGTTCGCAGGTTGCGATTATTGATGCCGATCAGCGGGGTTTCAAGCTGCAGCGCAAGGTCAAGCTCTGCGCCGTCATGCACTTCGACGAGGACGGCCAGCCCAAGGCCGGTGGCGATGGCCTCGAACTGCTGCAGCATCGGCAGATCGAGCGCGGCGGCGATGAGCAGTATGGCGTCGGCGCCCATGGCACGGGCCTCATGGATCTGATAGGCATCGACGATAAAATCCTTGCGCAGAACCGGCAGCGAACACGCCGCGCGCGCCTCCTGCAGGTATTCCGGCGCGCCCTGAAAGAACTGCCGGTCGGTCAGCACCGACAGGCAGGCCGCGCAATGCGCCGCGTAATCGGCGGCGATTTCAGCCGGGCGGAAGTCGGCGCGCAGCAGTCCCTTGGACGGACTGGCCTTCTTGATCTCGGCAATCACTGCCGCCTGCCCGGCGGCAATCTTGCTCTTCATGGCGCCGACGAAATCACGCGGCGCCGCTTGCGCCTCTGCTTCGGCGCGCAGGGTAGTCAGCGGCTTGAGCGCCTTGGCGGCAACGACTTCCTCGCGTTTGACGACGAGGATGCGCTCGAGGATGTCGGCTTTGCTCATGCCGCACACGCCTGGGTAAAGCGCACGAATTCGTCGAGCTTGGCGCGCGCCGCGCCGCTGGCGATGGCTTCACGCGCCAAGGCGATGCCCTGCGCAATCGACTCGGCGACGTTGGCGACGTAGAGGGCGCTGCCGGCGTTGAGCACGACGATCTCGCGTGCCGTGCCCTCCTCATTGGCCAGCGCCGAATAGACCATGGCTTTCGATTCCTGCGCGCTGGCCACACGCAGGCTGCGATTGGACGACATCTGCAGGGCGAAGTCTTCCGGATGAATCTCGTATTCGCGAATCTTGCCGTCCTTCAGTTCGCCAACCAGCGTCGCCGCGCCGAGCGAGATTTCGTCCATGCCGTCCTTGCCGTAAACAACCATGACGTGTTTGGCGCCCAGGCGCTCCATGACGCGCACCAGGATGCCGACCAGATCGGGGTGGAAAACGCCGAGCAGGGTATTTGGCGCGCCGGCCGGATTGGTCAGCGGGCCGAGGATGTTGAAGATGGTGCGCACGCCCATTTCACGGCGCACCGGAGCGACGTTTTTCATCGCCAGGTGATGGTTCGGGGCGAACATGAAGCCGATGCCGGTGGCGGCCAGGCAGTCGCCGACCTGGGCCGGGCTGAGCATGATATTGGCACCAAGGGCTTCGAGCACGTCGGCGCTGCCCGAACTCGAGGAGACGCTGCGCCCGCCGTGCTTGGCCACCCTGGCACCCGCCGCGGCGGCAACAAACATCGAGGCCGTGGAAATGTTGAAGGTCTGCGCCCCGTCGCCGCCGGTGCCGACAATGTCGACGAAGTGGCTGTTGTCGGCGACCGCGATGCGCGTCGACAACTCGCGCATGACCTGCGCCGCGGCGGTGATCTCGCCGACCGTCTCCTTCTTGACACGCAGGCCGGTGAGGATGGCGGCGATCATCAGCGGCGAGACCTCGCCGCCCATGATCTGGCGCATCAGCGAGATCATTTCATCGTGGAAGATTTCGCGGTGTTCGATGACCCGCGTCAGGGCGTCCTGTGGTTTCATCCGGCATACTCCTCAAGAAAGTTTTTCAGCATGGCGTGACCGTGTTCGGTGAGAATCGATTCGGGGTGGAACTGCACGCCCTCGACGGCCAGCGTCCGGTGGCGTACGCCCATGATCTCGCCATCCTCGGTCCACGCCGTGATTTCCAGGCTATCAGGCAGCGATGCGCGCTCGACGGCCAGCGAGTGGTAACGCGTGCAGTTCACCGGGCTGGGCAGGCCGCGAAAAACGCCGGCGTCGGTGTGCTGCACCGGCGATACCTTGCCGTGCATCAGTCGTTTGGCATGCACCACGCGCCCGCCGAAGGCCTCACCGATGGCCTGGTGGCCGAGACAAACGCCGAGCAGCGGGATCTTGCCGGAAAACTCGCGGATCGCCGCCAGCGAGATTCCGGCCTGCGCCGGGGTGCCGGGGCCGGGTGAAATTACCAGATAGTCAGGATTGAGCCGGGTAATCTCAGCCAGAGAAATGGCGTCGTTGCGGAATACTTTCACTTCCTGCCCCAACTCGCCGAAATACTGGACGATGTTATAGGTGAATGAATCGTAGTTATCGATCATCAGTAACATTTTTAAACCTCTTTAGACGCAGAGGGCGCAGAGACGCAGAGAACGCAGAGAAAACCTTTTTCACAGG
>JAIFKU010000125.1 GCA_020049495.1 Accumulibacter sp. | reverse complement strand
GGGTAGGTCCCGTGATCGATGTCGAGCAAGGCGCCCTGGGCGCCTTCAAAAAGCAGATTCTGGCCGGCCTTGTTAGCCGCATAAAGCGCGGCGGACACATCGGTAACCATCGGCTTGATCAATTCGGCATCGGCCATCGCCTGCGCAAGAATGCTGTCGTAATCGACCGCATCGGCAGCAAGATAACGGGTCAGGACGAAATTGTGATAATCGAGGTTTTCCTTGAGCTTCTCGGCAAAACGCTCGGGATAAAAGAGATCATAGACACGCAGGGCGCGGCGTGCCACCTTGTCTTCATAGGCCGGGCCGATCCCCTTGCCGGTCGTTCCGATCCTGGTGCCGGCACTTCTAGCCGCTTCCCTGGCGCGATCCAGGGCCGAGTGATAGCCCAGAATGAGCGGGCAGCCCGGGCTGATCCTGAGCCGCGAACGCACCTCTATGCCACCGGCCTCCAGTTCATTGATCTCGGAGAGCAGGTGATGAATGTCCAGCACGACACCGTTACCGATATAGCAGTTGACCCCTGCGCGAACAATGCCGGAGGGGACAAGATTGAGCTTATAGACCTTCTCTCCGACCACGAGCGTGTGCCCGGCATTGTGTCCACCCTGGAAGCGGACGACCCCACCGGCATGATCGGTCAGCCAGTCGACAATCTTGCCTTTGCCCTCATCACCCCACTGCGTGCCCACTACGACGACATTTTTTGCCATTTCAATTCCCGTTCAAATCCTGAATAATCCATTGTCCCTGGCATTCGACCAGGCTCCGGTCACACCACGGCCCCGCGCAGGTCAATTCTCCCGGCAACAATTCGACGACAATCTCACCCTGCTCACGCAAGGCAGCTATGCGGGAGGCCAGAGCACAATCCGTCCCCGCATAGGGCGCCTGAATTGCACCTGCGGGTTGCCTTGTTTTGGCCAGTCGGGCCACTTCGCGCAAATCCATCGAGAAACCGGTCGCCGGGCGGGCCCGCCCGAAATCCTTGCCGACTCCGTCGTATCGCCCGCCGCGCGCAATGGCGCTGGGGAATCCGGGATAATAGGCAGCAAAGACGACACCGTTGTGATAGTGATAGCCACGCAGATCGGCAAGATCAAACGATAGCGGCAGTTCGGGCATGGCCGCCTGCAGCTTTTTCATCGTCTCCAGCGCCGATGAAATTTCCGGCAGTACGGGCAATTCTCGCCCGGCCGTCTCCAGCAATTCACGACCGCCATAAAGTTCGGGCAAGCGCAGGAGGGCTGTTCGATAAGGCTCGGCCAACTGCGCGCAGCAATCACGCAAGCCCGGAATATCCTTGAGTTGAAGAAGCTGCAGAATCGTTTCCTCATCGCCACTGCCGAGACCCGCGGCATTGGCCAACGCACGGAATACCCCGACATGACCGATATCGATTCGCGAGGCAGGAGTACCGGCCATATCGAGCGCTGCCGCCATCAGGCGAATCGCTTCAAGGTCGGCCTCGATGCCGGTGTAACCGTAGAGTTCGGCACCAAGCTGGATCGGTTCCCGGCTCGCGGCCTGGGATGCCGGCAGGGTATGCAGCACGCTATCGCAGTAGCAAAGACGCGTCAGACCCTGGCGATTGAGCAGATGCGCGTCGATGCGCGCCACCTGTGGCGTCATGTCCGCACGCACCCCGAGCGTACGGCCGGATAGTTGATCGACCAGCTTGAAGGTTCGCAACGAGAGGTCAGAGCCCGATCCGGTCAGCAGCGAGTCAAGATACTCAAGCAGGGGCGGCATGACCAGTTCGTAGCCATGCACGCGGAAGAGATCGAGCACGGCACGGCGCAGCCGCTCAATTTGCGTCGCTTCATACGGCAAGGCATCGGCAATGTATTCAGGTAACAGCCAGTTCATCTAAAAACCATCAACAGAATTATCCCAGCCAGCATCGAGGTCAGACCAATGAAACGAATCTGCCCGTCGGTGAGCTGAATCAGACGACGAAAAGTCTCGCGCCAGGTGCCGGGAGCCAGAAAGGGGACCAGCCCCTCAAGCACCAGCATCAGCGCAAAGGCAATGAGCAGACTGGTGGTCATTTACCCGCTTTTTCACCACCGCGTCCGATACTCTTCATGTACTTGAAGAAATCCGAATTCGGCTCGACGACTATGACATCGCTCTTGCTCTTGAAACTGTTGCGATAGGCTTCGAGGCTGCGATAGAAGGCATAGAACTCGGGATTCTGGTTGAAGGCCTGGGCGTAGGTTGCAGCCGCCTTGGCATCTCCTTCGCCCTTCATTTTCTGGGCTTCGCGATAGGCTTCGGCGACAATCACCTCGCGTTGCTTGTCGGCATCGGCGCGGATCTTCTCGGCTTCGGCCGAACCTTCCGAGCGCAGTTCATTGGCCACGCGTTTGCGCTCGGCTTCCATGCGCCGGTAAACCGACTCACTGACTTCCATTGGCAAATCAACACGCTTCACCCGTACATCGACAATCTGCACACCAATCTTGCGCGCATCGAGATCCGCCTTTTCACGCATCTGCTCCATGATCTTGTCGCGTTCACCGGAAACCACGTCATGCACGGTGCGCTTGCCGAACTCCTCGCGCAAACCGGCATTGACCGTTTGCGAAAGGCGGGTCTTGGCACGCGCCTCATCACCGGCGACCGAAATATAGTAGAGCTTTGGATCAATAATCTTCCACTTGACGAACGAATCGACCAGCACGTTCTTTTTTTCCGAGGTAATGAAGCGCTCGGGATCGGGACTATCGAGCGTAAGAATGCGCTTGTCGAAATAACGCACGTTCTGGATCAGCGGCCATTTGAAATACAGACCAGGCTCGTCAATCACTTCACGCACTTCCCCGAGCTGGAAAATAATGGCGTGTTGCCGCTGATCAACCGTAAAGATCGTGGCGCCAAGAACAACCAGGACCACTGCAACAATAGCGGCCGCGAAATTCAAACCGGTTTTCATTAACGCACCTCCCGATCACGCGAACGCAGTGCATCACGCGAGCGCACATCAGCCTTTTCCGCCACCTGCGGCGGAACATCGTTGGACACCACAGGGCCCGAGCGGACCTGCGCCGGCATCTCGGCGCTGCTGCCGACGCTGGCCGGTGACGAAATCAATGCTCCGGACGCCTGCAGCAGCTTGTCGAGCGGCAGATAAAGCAGGTTCCCCTGCCCCTTGGCATCGACCATCACCTTACTGGTGCTGGAATAGACCTGCTGCATGGTTTCAAGATACATGCGACTGCGGGTTACCTCGGGGGCCTTGGCATATTCGGTGTTGATCTGTTTAAAGCGGCTGGCATCGCCCTCGGCGGTAGCAATCAGGCGCTGCTTGTAGCCGTCCGCTTCCTGCAACAGACGCGCGGCAGTACCTCTGGCCTTTGGAATCACGTCATTGGCGTAAGCCTGGCCCTCGTTTTTCTGACGCTCACGGTCCTGACCGGCTTTTACGGCATCATCAAATGCGGCCTGCACCTGTTCGGGCGGCTGGGCATTTTGCATGGTGACTTTTGAAATCAGAATACCTGTCTTGTAGCGGTCAAGAATATCCTGCATCAATGCCGACGCTTTGACCGCGATCTGCTCGCGACCTTCATAGAGCACAAAATCCATTTTGTTTTTGCCGACGATTTCACGAATCGCTGTTTCGGCGGACTGCATAACGGCTTCATCAGGCATGCGATTGCTGAAAACATAGTCAACCGGGTCCTTGAGAATGTATTGAACCGCGAACTGGATGTTGATAATGTTTTCGTCGTCAGTCAGCATCAGTGCTTCCTTGAGCACCTTGTTTTTCTCGCTGCCACGGTATCCTACTTCAAGCGTACGCACGCCGGAAATATTGACCAGTTCATGGGACTGTATCGGGTAAGGCAAACGCCAGCGCAAACCGGATTCGGTGCTTTCCTTGTATCTTCCGAATTGCAGAACCAGACCACGCTGCGAGGCATCAACAATATAAAAACCGCTGGCCAGCCACACCAGCAGCACAGCGCCGACGAGCAGACTGATACCGCCGCCAATGAACCTGGGGCTGATCTCGACTGGCGGGCGGCCACCACCGTTGCCGTTATTACCGCCACCGCCTTTCTTTTCAAACATGCCGGACAAGCGGCGATTCAAATCACGCCACAACTCTTCGAGGTCGGGCGGCCCCTGATTCGGTCGCTTGCCGCCACCGTTATCATTGCCGCGATTGCCCCACTGCGGGTCGTTGAGCGACATAAGCACTCCAATACTTGAAATCATAGGGAAGAACCTGAGTCCAGAATATTTTCAGGGTTTAGTGAAACGTTACCGGCCAGCGGCCGATCACGCACAATTTGCAGCTTTTCAAGCGCCATCTCGGTCAGCGCCTCGCGCAACAACGGCAAACCGTCGCCGCATTTCGCACTGACCCGAACACGTGTGATTCTATCATACTCGTCTCGTTCTACGGCTGGCGGCAGTCCGGTCAAATCCAGCTTGTTCAGCACCATCAACTGGGGCACTTCACCGGCGCCGATTTCAGCCAGTACCTTGTCCACCTCGGCAATCTGATCCTCGCGGGCCGAACTGGCCGAATCGACGACATGCAGGAGCAGATCCGCCTGCGCTGTCGCCTCGAGTGTGGCATGAAAAGCGGCAACCAGCGCGTGTGGCAAATCACGGATGAAGCCGACAGTATCAGAAATGACGATATTCCCCGCTTCACCCAGCCAGAGCTTGCGCGAGGTCGTATCCAGCGTGGCAAACAGCTGATTGGCCGTAAAGGCGCCGGCATGGGTCAACGCATTGAAAAGGGTTGATTTGCCAGCATTGGTATAACCGACCAGTGAAACATTGAGGATTTCGCTGCGCCCGCGCGCCTTGCGCTGCACTCCGCGCTGCCGTTCGAGCCTGACCAGCCGTTCCTTGAGCAGCTTGACCCGCTTGCCAAGCAGCCGACGGTCGGTTTCAAGCTGGGTTTCGCCCGGTCCGCGCAAGCCGATACCGCCCTTTTGTCGCTCCAGGTGAGTCCAGCCACGAACCAGCCGGGTGGCCAGATGATCAAGTTGCGCCAGTTCAACCTGCAGCTTGCCTTCAGAACTCTGCGCACGTTGCGCGAAGATGTCGAGGATCAGGCTGGTTCGATCAATCACGCGGCACTGCAGCGTGCGCTCCAAGTTGCGCTCCTGACCGGGAGACAGCGCGTGATTGAAAATGACCAGATCAGCTTCGTGTGCAGCAACCTCGGCCGCCACCTCCTGGACCTTGCCCTTGCCGGCGTAGGTCGCCGCATCGGGACTATGCCGCCGCCCATGAATCTCGCCACAAACGACAGCGCCGGCCGATTCGGCAAGCAGCCGCACTTCTTCAAGTTGTTCGGCCACATCGCCACTACCCAAATCGAGCTGGACGATGACTGCACGCTCGCCAGCGTCAGGGCGTTCAAACATCGGAACACTTCATGAAAGAGAGTGGCCAGAACCCGGACAGAAGTGAGCTTGCGCACACACCTGCCTTTGAGAGGGCAGGCTGCAAGAGCGAATTGACAGGCAGATCAGGCTTCTTCGCTTCCATCCTGCGGGATGTTAACCGGACGCGAAGGCACCACCGTCGAGATGGCATGCTTGTAGACCATCTGGGTCACGGTATTCTTGAGCAGAACGACGTACTGGTCAAAGGATTCAACCTGGCCCTGCAATTTGATGCCATTGACCAGATAGATCGAAACCGGCACATGCTCGCGGCGCAGCACATTAAGAAACGGGTCTTGTAACAGTTGCCCTTTATTGCTCATGGTTAAACTCCATGTTTGTTGTTGGTGTAGGATCAGCCAGCTTAATTGATTTTTCTTTTGTTGACCATAAAAACCCGAAAGATTCAGGCCGGCGTCGATTTGACTCTTGGTCGCGATTTCGGTTTCGCCACTGGTTTGACTTCAGGTTTCGATTTGACCGCCACTCTGGCTTTTGGTTTCGGAGTATCTTCCGATTTGGGTCCACGCCGGTTCTGCTCGGGCTTTTTGCGCTCGGCAAACGGGTTCTGTGAAACATTGAACTGGATGCGCAACGGTGTTCCCTGAAGTTTGAATACCTCCCGGAAGGTATGTTCCAGATAGCGACGGTACGAATCCGACACCTTGTCCAGTGCATTACCGTGAATGACGATTACGGGCGGATTACGCCCGCCCTGATGAGCGTAGCGCAGCTTGGGCCGGAATATTCCGTTGCGCGGTGGTGACTGTCTGGCCACCGCGTCGATCAGGGTGCGGGTCAATTGCGGCGTAGACAAATCGACTGTCGCCGCCTTGTAGGCCGCATCCACCGAACGGAAGACGTGCGCCAGCCCCTGCCCCTTGAGCGCCGAAACATAATGGAAGTTGGCAAAATCGAGAAATTTCAGCTTGGCTTCAAGATCGCCCTTGAGCTGATCCCGGACGTAGGCATCAAGACCATCCCATTTATTCACCGCGACGACCAGGGCGCGACCGGATTCAACCACGAAGCCGGCAATATGGGCGTCCTGATCGGAAATATCCTGCTGGGCATCAAGCACCAGGATCACCACATGGGCATCTTCGATGGATTGCAGGGTCTTGATCACGGAGAACTTCTCGATGGTTTCGAAAACCTTGCCCCTGCGCCGCAGACCAGCGGTATCGATCAGTGTGTAGTTTTTCCCGCCACGCGCAAAATCGATGTAGATGGCATCACGCGTTGTTCCCGGCTGATCGAAGGCAATGACGCGCTCTTCGCCGAGCAGGGCATTGATCATGGTACTTTTGCCGACATTCGGACGCCCGACAATGGCCACCTTGAGAACATCGTTTTCGTTGCGGCTCTCTTCCGGTGAGGGATAGGGATCGAGCACAAGTTCGATCAGGCTGCGTACGCCCTCTCCGTGTGCCGCAGAAATTGCGATCGGTTCACCCAGACCGAGCTCGTGGAAATCAGCCACTACGACACCCTGGGTCATGCCTTCAGCCTTGTTGACCGCGACAAAGACCGGCCGGTCATTCTTGCGCAGCTTGTTGGCGATCTCCTTGTCGAGCGCCGTAATCCCGACGCGACCATCAACGAGAAAGACCACCGCATCCGCCTCGGCAATGGCCTGTTCGGTCTGGCGCGCCATCTCGTGCATGATGCCGTCTTTGGCCAGCGGTTCGAAGCCGCCGGTATCGACCACCAGATAGGGTTTGCTGCCGAGCTTTCCGTGACCGTAGTGACGGTCACGCGTGAGCCCCGGAATATCGGCCACCAGGGCATCTCGCGTTTTGGTCAGCCGGTTGAAAAGGGTTGATTTTCCGACATTCGGGCGACCGACAAGAACAATGCTTGGTTTCATTCCGCCTCGATGGCGTAGATGCCGCCGTTACTGGTCTGTATCAGCAGACCCGTGCCCAGCACCTGCGGGGGCGCGACAACCGGACTGCCATCGGTGCTCAGACGGCCGGCAAACGAACCGTCTTCACGGCTCAGAAAATGCACCACGCCCTGAACATCGGCTACGGCGATCAGTCCACGCCGCGGCAAGGGTGCGGTCAAACGACGGTGGAAAAGTTTGTCCTGTTTCCAGATACTGGCACCGCTCGCCATGTCGAGTGCATGCACTGAACTTTTATCGTCGGTAACGTAAAGATAGCGATTATCAATGGCCAGGCCGACGGCGCTCGACACGTCACGCGCCCAGACTAGATTGCCATTACCCAGGTCAAAACAGGCCACCCGCCCCTGAAACGCGACGGCACAGATCATCTGTCCGGAAACCACTGGAGCGCTGGTGATATCCGCGACACGTTCGAGTTCAGTCGATCCCTTGGGCAGGGCCACTGTCCCTTCCCACATCGCCGCTCCGTTGGCTGTACTGACCGCAATCAGCTTGCCGCCCGGAAACCCGGCGAAGACTAATTTGCCGTCAATGATCGGCGGTGCCGTCACGCGCAGGGAAAGGGCAGGCGTCGGACGCTGGTATATCCATTTGCGTTTGCCATCTTGCGCATCATAAGCCGCCAGCCGGTTGTCGCCGCTACGCACGATGACAAGACCGTCAGCCAATACCGGCGGCGAAAGAATCTCGCTGGTCGCCCTGGCTTTCCACAACAGCTTGCCGTCGGCGCTGGCAAAGGCCAGCAGTTCCCCCTTCGGAGAACCAACCACAACCATGCGCTGGTCGGCACCCACCCCGCCCGAAAGCGGCTGACCGGCGCTGATCTTCCAGGCCAGTTTGCCTTCATTGACGCGGATCAGATTGCCGTCCCTGCTGGCTGCATAAACGACAGAACCGACTACGGCCGGGGCAAAGACATAGACATCGCTCTTACCGACACTTTCACGCCAGACGACCCGTGCCTCCGCACTCGCCTTGAACGGCATGAGTTCGGCCATTTTCGGCCCGCTGCTTTTGGCAAAGGGATTCAACGACTCGAGCGTCGAACAACCCGCCAGCGCCAGCACCAGCCCGATTGCGGCAAGGCACTTGTGCATTACTTGACCCCGCCCAGGGCATCAAGTTTCTGCTGCACAAGCTCACGATAGACCGCATCGGACTGTGTTTTCCAGCCCTGTGCCAAATCGCTCACCTTGCCGTTTTTACCGACTTCGGCAAGTTTGGCCAGCGCATTCTGATAAGCGGCAAGGGCTTCAGACTTCTTGCCCTGGGCCGTGAACACGTCGCCCCGGTAATCCTGGAAGCGTGCTTCAAACGACGGACTGACGCTGCCATCGAGTTGTTTCAAAGCCTGATCGTAGGCTTTTTCATCGAGCAGCACAGCGGCCAGACGCAGACGTGCCAGATCGCGCAGTTCATCCTTGCCATGCTCGACAACCCAGAGCAGTTGTACTTTGGCCGTCTTTGCCTCGCCGGCTTCAACCATCGCCTTGGCGGCAGTCAGCGCGCCCAGGGATGCATAACTCGTACCGCCGAATTTCTCCAGGATTTCGCCACTGGCGGCCTTGATACGCTGCGAGTCCTTTTCCTGAACCGCTTTCTGCAGAACGTTGAAGACCATCGAAGCCTGCGCCGTCTGATTGCGCTGATACCAGTTCCAGCCCTGCCACGTGATAACGATCAGCGAGGCGGCGGTCAGAACGTTGATCAGCAGATTGCCGTACTGTTTCCACCACACCTTGATTTCGGCGATTTGTTCCTGTTCTTCGAGGTCGTAGGTAGCCATTATTTTTCTTCCCAATCCAAAAATGAATTCATGATTTCATCAGCGACCCGATCGACGCTGACACGTTTCTGTTGGTTCATTACACCATCACTGGCGCGCAAGGGCTTGAGCGTCACCTCGCCGGCACTCGCTTCGTCGTCACCGATGATAACGGCAAAGGCGGCTCCCGAAGCATCGGCTTTTTTCATCTGCGATTTGAAACCGCCTCCGCCACAATGGAACAGCACATCGATGCCCTGATCGCGCAAACCTTCGGCCACACGCGGCGCCATGCGGGAAGCCGCTTCTCCCTGATGCACAAGATAAACGTCAATGCCTTCAGGCGCCGGCTCACCGCCCGATTCGCGAATCAGTGCCAGCAGTCGTTCGACACCCATGGCGAAGCCGCACGCCGGTGTCGGCTTGCCACCGAGTTGTTCGACCAGGCCATCGTAGCGGCCCCCGGCACAGACGGTTCCCTGTGCGCCAAGGCGATCGGTGACCCATTCGAAAACGGTGAGATTGTAATAATCGAGTCCGCGCACCAGTCTGTGATTGATCTCCACGGGCAGCCCGGCGTCACGCAGGACCTGCTGCACCCCTTCAAAATGCGCCAGCGATTGTGCGCCGAGATGATCCATCAGCCTCGGTGCGCCGACGATTATTTCCTGCATGGCCGGATTCTTGCTGTCGAGAATACGTAGCGGATTGGTATGCAGACGGCGTCTGGCATCCTCATCAAGCAGGTCGGCGTATTTCTCGAAATAGGCGATCAGTTGAGAACGGTGACTGGCGCGCTCGTCCAATTGGCCCAGGGTGTTCAATTGCAGCCTGATGCCGTCGAGCCCAAGATCGTCCCAGAGACGGGCACCCATCAGGATCTGCTCGGCATCAATGTCAGGGCCGGCAAAACCGAAAGACTCGACACCGACCTGGTTGAACTGACGGTAGCGTCCTTTCTGCGGCCGTTCGTGCCGGAACATCTGGCCCAGATAGTAAAGCCGCAGCGCATGCTGCGCCGCCAGCTTGTGCTGAATCACGGCGCGCACGCAGCCCGCCGTGCCTTCAGGGCGCAGCGTCAGCAACTCGCCGTTCAGGCTGTCGGTGAAGGAATACATTTCCTTCTCAACGATGTCGGTCACTTCACCGATGGCCCGCCTGAACAGCGGCGTCGGCTCGACAATGGGCAAGCGGATCGGCTTGTAGCCGTAGCTCTTCAGCCAGGAACGGATGGTTTCCTCGAAGATTTCCCACAACTCGGATTCACCGGGCAGGATGTCGTTCATACCGCGCACGGACTGGATAGTCTGACTCATGATGTCGCTGCGATCTTTCTCTTATAGGTCCGTGCCACGTAGCGATCCACGAGGGCGATGAATTCTTCGGCAATATTGTCGCCGCGCAGGGTAACGGTCTTGGCACCATCCTCGAAAACCGGGGCCGCCGGCACTTCGCCGGTACCCGGCAGACTGATGCCGATATTGGCATGCTTGCTCTCACCGGGGCCATTGACCACGCAACCCATGACGGCCAGCGTCATGTTCTCGACGCCATCATAGTCGATTCGCCACTGCGGCATGCTGTCGCGCACATGTGCTTGAATCGATTGCGCCAGTTCCTGGAAGAAGGTACTGGTCGTTCGACCGCAACCGGGACATGCCGCAACCATCGGCGTAAAAGCGCGCAAACCCATGGTCTGCAGCATTTCCTGGGCGACGACAACTTCCTGCGTACGCTGGCCGCCGGGTTCCGGCGTCAACGAAACGCGAATGGTGTCGCCGATGCCTTCCTGCAACAGCACCGACATGGCGGCAGTGGACGCCACGATGCCTTTCGAGCCCATCCCGGCCTCGGTCAAACCGAGATGCAGCGGGTAATCCGAGCGCCGCGACAACTCGCGGTAGATGGCAATCAGATCCTGCACCCCGGAAACCTTGCACGAGAGGATGATGTGATCACCGGGCAAGCCCAGTTCCTCGGCCTTGGCTGCCGATTCGAGCGCTGAGGCCACCATCGCTTCGCGCATGACGGCGATGGCATTCATCGGTTCACTGCGTTTGGCGTTTTCGTCCATGATGCGCGCCAGCAAATCCTGGTCGAGGCTGCCCCAGTTCACGCCGATACGTACCGGCTTGTCGTGCTTGCAGGCAATCTCTAGCATCTGCGCAAACTGTTCGTCGCGCTTCCTGCCGTGGCCGACGTTGCCCGGATTGATGCGGTACTTGGCCAGCACCCGGGCACACTCGGGATGATCCGCCAGCAAACGGTGACCGTTGTAATGGAAATCGCCGATCAGCGGTACATCGACGCTCATGCGGTCGAGATGCGCACGAATTTTCGGCACCGCCGCCGCCGCTTCCGGCGTATTGACGGTAATCCGCACCAGTTCCGACCCGGCACGCGCCAGTTCGGCACACTGGATGGCGGTCTTCAGCACATCAACGGTATCGGTATTGGTCATCGACTGGATGACGACCGGCGATTCGCCGCCGACAGTGACCTTGCCGATGCTGACGGCACGCGTCAGCCGACGGTTGACAGCGCCCTCACTCACTCCTGTATCTGCTGACAAATCGTTCACTCTCACTCGACGGTAACTCGCGCCACATCGTCCTTGCTGCGTCTGGACAGATCAACAGGCTTGCCCTTGTAGCGCAGGCTCACGTGGGTTGCATTGCCAATGACCAGAACAAACGGGGGGCGACCTTCAATTTCCCGCTGCGTACCGGCCTGACTCAACTGCGAAAAAATGATCTCGCCACTCCGGTCGCGAACTTCCACCCATGAGGGCTGGGCAAAGCTGAACTTCAGTCCATTGCCGGACGGGGTCGGGAGCACCGGAATCGGTGGCAAAGCAGGCTGGGCCTGTACCGGTGAAGCCGGCCCCTCGGCAAGCACGGTCGTCTCCGGAAGAGCGACCGCAGGGTCAGGCGTTCTGGCTTCCTCAGTCGTCGGCGGAACGACGCTCTCGACAGCAGGCTCCCGGAACTGCGCTGCCGATTTAAGCGCCGACAAGGTCGACTGCCACATTTCCTGTGAAAAAAAGAAGTAGGCCAGAACCGCCATTAGCAGCAGGATCAACCCGGAAAACACCCTGAGATAGTCCCGCCGTGCGACCCTGCCATCCTGAGGAAGGCTCACATTGGTCCCGGTGGGCATTTCAAGATCAGGCGATTGCGGCATATGCAGGCGGTCCAGGGAGAGCATCAGGAGATCAGAATCAAGATCCACCAGCCGCGCATAGTTACGCACAAAGCCCCGGATGATCGTATTGCAGGGCAGACGCGACCAGTCGTCCGACTCCATGGCTTCGACCTGACGCGGACTTAACTTGAGTTTTTTGGCAATATCGGTGACGGCCAGCCCCCTGGCTTCACGCGCCGCACGAAGTTGCTGACCGACACTCGGCTCCCGAGGCAACAAGGCCTCAGCCGACGCAAGCCGAATATCGTTCAAGGCTGATCCGGGGCCAGATTTGTCAACTGAGGCCCGAGGTGAAGCCGTCTCTTCGCTCATTCGAAATTCCCCCTCAGATACGCCAGGTACTCAGGCGAGTCCGGAAATTTGCGCCGCAACTGGGACAATAAACTGCCCTCCGCCGAACGGTCACCCAGACGGCGCTCAACCCGCAAAAACAGCCACAGTACGTCTGGGCCAGGGTCAGTCAAACGAACTACATTTTTCAGATGCTCCCTGGCGCCATCATAGTTGCCCCGTTTGTAGCTGATGTTGGCCAGTTGAAAGAGCGCTTGCCAATTTTCCGGCACGATGCGCAAGCTCCTGCGAATCGAGTCTTCAGCAGAATCGAGGTCGCCGAGCTTGATGTAACACGTCCCCGCATTCAGATAGGCCGCTTCAGGTGTCTGGTACAGCGTGCTTTTCAGCGCGCGCTGAAAATAGGCAATAGCCTCTTTCTCCTTCCCGATCTGGCAGAGAAACCAGCCAAAGTTGTTGCTGATTTCCGGATCCCTTTCATCGAGTTCAATTGCGCGCCGGAAATCTTTTTCGGCTGATTCAAATTCCTTGACGTAATAGAGCACAACACCACGCGTACTGTAGGCCGGGGCATAGTTGGGGTTGATCGAAATGGCAATGGTCAGTTCTTCAAGAGCAACGATCAGGTTGCCATTCTGAAAATACAGGGAACCCAATTCCGTATGCAGTTTGGCGCGCGTGTGAATGTCCTTGGGAACCGCAGCCTGCAGGGTTTCCTGCGGCGGCGGAACGGATTTCTGAGCCACTGCAGGTGGAACCGCCATCAAGGCCACGGCGCCCAGACAGAAAAAAACAAGACTCCTGCGCAGCGCTTTGATCATGTCCTGACCTCGTGAAGTTCGATAGTCCGCCGTGTGATACGACGCGTTTTGTCCAGCACCTGTCCGGCCAGTTGGCCGCAGGCGGCAGCAATGTCGTCGCCACGCGTCTTGCGCGTCGTGGTGACCACACCTGCTTCCATCAGTATCTCGGCAAAACGCCTGATACGGGGTGCAGGCGAACAACGATAAGGCGAACCCGGAAACGGATTGAACGGAATCAGGTTGAATTTGCACGGCACATCGCGGGTCAAGGCAAGCAACTCGCCGGCCTGTGCAGCGCTGTCATTCACACCATCAAGCATGACGTATTCAAAGGTGACGAAATCCCGCGGCGCCTTCAGCAGATAACGATTGCAGGCGGCCATCAACTCGTGCAGAGGATACTTCCGGTTGATCGGCACCAGTTCGTCACGCAGTTTGTCGTTCGCAGCGTGCAGGGACACGGCCAGCGCTACCGCGCACTCGTCGGCAAGACGGTCCATCACCGGCACCAGACCGGAGGTGGAAACGGTGACGCGGCGACGCGACAGGCCATAGGCATTGTCGTCGAGCATCAGGCGCAAGGCCGTTACGGTATTCTCGAAATTGGCCAGCGGTTCGCCCATACCCATCAGCACCACATTGCTGATGATCCGTTCTGCCGAGGGGTCAGCGCCCAGAATGCGATTGGCCTGCCACAACTGGCCGATGATCTCGGCCACCGTCAGATTGCGGTTGAAGCCCTGCTTGCCGGTCGAACAGAACGAGCAGTCGAGCGCACATCCCGCCTGGGTCGAAATGCACAGCGTTCCGCGCTCGTCTTCGGGTATGAAAACGGTTTCGATAGCATTGCCACCACCCACGTCGAACAGAAACTTGCGCGTACCATCGTCCGACAGCGTGTCCGAAACGATGGCCGGCGCGATAACTGAGGCCATTCCCCTGAGTTTTTCACGCAAGCTCTTGGCAATATCGGTCATCGCATCAAAATCGTCCTGCCCGGAACGATGCATCCAGCGCAACACCTGCCGGGCGCGAAACGGCTTTTCGCCGTGTTCGGCGAAAAAAGCCCTGAGGCCGGCAGCGTCGAAATCGAGCAGATTGACAGTCATGCGAATGAAAACCCTGGTCCTAGCGGCCGGAGTAAACGTTCATTTCGGGAAAGAAAAAGCCGATTTCAACCCTGGCTGTATCGGGACCATCGGAACCGTGTACCGCGTTGGCGTCAATCGACGTGGCAAAATCGGCGCGGATGGTCCCCGGATCCGCTTTTTTCGGATCGGTAGCACCCATCAGTTCGCGGTTCTTGGCTATTGCGCTCTCGCCTTCCAGCACCTGAATCATTACCGGACCGGAGGTCATGAAGCTGACCAGATCCTTGTAAAAAGGACGCTCCTTGTGAATGGCGTAAAACTCGCCGGCTTCCTGCGGCGACAACCAGGCCATTTTCGCGGCAATGATCTTCAGACCGTTCGTTTCAAAACGCGAATAGATCTTGCCAATCACGTTTTTGGCAACAGCATCAGGCTTGATAATGGAAAGAGCACGTTCGATAGCCATAAATCAATTCTCCACAACTGGAAAGGTTAAGAAAAACGTCAAAAAATCAGTCAAATATAGAAATAACCCTGTATTGTACCAACACTCCGTCTGAAATGATGAAATTGCTTGCCCGAAGCGGTGGCCGAATGAAAGCGGGAATCGGGCGGGACGCCGGATTTGTCGTTCCGGCTTGCGGGTGACTAAATGGGCAGGTACCATGATCCATGAGTCCCTGTTTGCCGATACAGGACAGGTCATTAGGGAAAGGCTGATTTATTCGTCACCCCGGCGAAAGCGCCCCGCAGGAAGTGCCCTTGGGGTGCCGGGGTCCAGTTCGTTGATTCTCCTGAATCCGGCTTTCGCCGGAATGACGGATTTGGAATACTTTAGCGTTTCCTTCGCGTTTTCCCATCTAGAGCTTATTGAAGTCGAGGTTTATGCTCAATCAGCCACTGCAAGACCTGGAAGCCTGGGTCATCTTCTTCAGCAATGCTGAGCTGCCTATTCTGCGCCAGACGGCACGACGGCTCGAGGAAGCGCGCCAGAACATCGACAAGGTCAGCGGCCGTGATATCGCCAGTATTGTCCTGCAAGATCCGCTCATGGCCGTTCGTGTACTGGCCTACATTCAGCCTTTCAGCGGCAAGCATCTGCACTCCGACATCACGACCATCGCCAATGCAGTCATGATGCTCGGCATCGAACCCTTCTTCAACAGCATTGGAACGCCGGTCACCATCGAGGTCATGCTGAAGAGCGAACCACAGGCTCTGCTTGGTTTATTGCAGGTTATCCGTCGCGTTCAGCGGGCCTCGAAATATGCTCACGACTGGGCGTTCGAGCGTCACGACATGAACGTCGAGGAAGTCGCCATTGCCGCCCTGCTGCACGATCTTGCCGAGATTCTGCTGTGGTGTTTTGCGCCAAAACTCGCCATTGCCATCCGTGACCGGCAGCAAGCCGATAGAACCCTGCGCAGCACGACAGCGCAGGAGCAGGTTCTCGGCATCCGGCTCTTTGACCTGCAACTCGCACTGTGCAGCACCTGGCACCTCCCCGAGTTGCTCAAGACCCTGATGGACGATGCCAATGCTCACCTGCCGCGCGTACAGAACGTGAGTCTGGCGGTCAACCTCGCCCGCCACTCGACCAGCGACTGGTATGATGCAGCGCTACCGGATGACTTCGACGCCATCGAGAAGCTGCTGCATATCAGCCGTGAAACGCTGCTCAGACGCCTGGACGTTCCGGAGGAAGCCATCCCGACCTACCTTGAAGCAGGCAACGAGACTGACGGAGAAAGGCAGGGCCCGGAATAATCCTGTAACATCCGAAACCCTCATCTTCAACCACACCTTCCTGCCAATGCATCTTCGTTGTTGTCTGCTGCTCCTTGTTGCCTTGTCGGGCTGTGCAGGCAAGCCACCTATCCCGGCGCCCCTTACGCCCAAAACCGTGAAAATCGGCCTGGCGCTGGGTGGCGGAGCTGCACGCGGCTTTGCCCATATCGGCGTGATCAAGGTGCTTGAAGCGCAGGGCATCGTTCCCGACATCGTCGTCGGTACCAGTGCCGGCGCAGTAGTCGGTGCGCTCTACGCGGCCGGCAACAGCGGTTTCGAATTGCAGAAGCTGGCGCACACCCTTGATGAATCGAAGATCAGCGACTGGTCGGTACCGGATCGCGGCGTTCTCAAGGGAGAAGCCCTGCAGCAGTTCGTCAATGAGGCGGTTGCGCAACGTCCGCTGGAAAGTCTGAAAAAGTCCTTTGCCGTCGTAGCCACCGATCTTCACAGCGGCGAGAGCATTCTCTTCCGCACCGGCAACACCGGCATGGCCGTGCGCGCCTCGGCGACCGTCCCGGGTGTTTTCAGGCCGGTCACCATCAATGGCCGCGAATACGTCGATGGCGGCCTGTCGAGCCTGATTCCGGTACACAGCGTCCGGCAGATGGGTGCCGACGTGGTGATCGCTGTCGACATCTCGGCGCGTCCCGGCAACCAGCCCGTTCGCGGCACGCTCGACATCCTTCTGCAAACCTTCACGATCATGGGGCAGAACCTCGCCCGCCACGAACTCATGGAAGCGGACGTAATCATTCGCCCGCAAGTCGGCGCTGTCGGGGCGACCGATTTTCTGGCCCGCTACGACGCCATTCTTGAAGGCGAAAAAGCCGCTCAGGCGGCGTTGCCGCGCCTTCGCGAAGTCCTTAGAAAAGCCTCTGGAGGCTGATCACGGCGGTGTCTGAACCCATCCTGCTGCCGGGTCCAGTCATGCCCGGCCAGGGCGCTTAGCCCTCCAGTACCGCCCAGCGCTCCAGCAACGACATCAACTCCTCGTCGATTTCGTTCAGACGCAGCGAAATCTGCTGCGCTTCCTGCGGCCCGGCCTGATAGAGCGTCGGATCCTGCATGCGCTGGCTGACCATTTTCTGCTCCAGCTCCAGCGTCGCGATCCGTTCGGGCAGTTCGGCCAGTTCCCGCATTTCCTTGTAACTCAGCTTGCGGCTGCCGTCGGCCTTGAGCCTGGACACCTGCACCTGCGCCGAGGTGTCCGCTTCCGCACGTTTCGCTGCTGCCGGCAGCGTTTCTTCGGCGCGCCGTCTGGCCTGATAATCCGCCCAGTCCTGATAACCGCCGGCGTATTCGTGCCAGAAGCCGTCGCCTTCGGCGGCGATAGTCTGCGTCACCACATTATCGAGAAACGCCCGATCATGGCTGACCAGAAACAGCGTTCCCGAGTAGTCCTGCAACAACTGCTCAAGCAATTCCAGCGTCTCGATGTCAAGGTCGTTGGTCGGCTCGTCGAGCACCAGTACATTGGCCGGACGGGCAAACAGGCGCGCCAGCAGCAGGCGGTTGCGCTCGCCGCCGGACAGTGACTTCACCGGCGAGCGCGCGCGTTGCGGGGCAAAGAGAAAGTCGCCGAGATAGCCGATCACATGCTTTTTCTCGTTGCCGATCTCGACGTAATCCGAGCCCGGCGAGATGACATCGACCAGCGCGGCTTCCTCGTCGAGCTGGGTGCGGAACTGGTCGAAATAGGCCACCTGGATTTTGGTGCCCAGCCGCACGCTTCCCGTATCCGGTGCCAGTTCGCCCAGAATGAGACGCAGCAGCGTCGTCTTGCCCGCACCGTTCGGACCGATCAGGCCGATCTTGTCGCCACGCAGCAAACGGCAGGAAAAGTCGCGCACGACATGGTTCTCGCCGAAACTCTTGCACACCCCTTCAAGTTCAGCCACCAGCTTGCCGCTCCTGTCGCCCGAATCGAGCGCCAGTTCCACCTTGCCCTGCCGCTCACGCCGCGCCGCACGATCTCGCCGCAGTTGCTCAAGACGCAGCACCCGGCCTTCGTTGCGCGTGCGCCGCGCCTCGACGCCCTTGCGAATCCACACTTCTTCCTGCGCCAGAAACTTGTCGAACTTGGCATTCTGGATCGCCTCGTCGTGCAGGATCTGCTCCTTCCTGGCCTGATACCCGCTGAAGCTGCCGGGGCATGAAAGCAGCCGACCGCGATCAAGTTCGACGATGCGCGTAGCCACGCGATCCAGGAAACGCCGGTCATGGGTGATGAACACCATGGCCACGCCGGACGAAATCAGCATCTCTTCCAGCCATTCGATGGCCCCGATGTCCAGATGGTTGGTCGGCTCGTCGAGCAGCAGCATTTCCGGCGAGATGGCCAGCGCCTGCGCCAGTGCCAGACGCTTCTTCTGTCCGCCGGAAAGCGTGCCGACGCGTGCATCGGGATCGAGCGTAAAGCGCTGGATGACCCGTTCAGCCTGCGTTTCGAACGACCACGCCTGGCGTGCTTCCAGTTCGCCCTGCAAGTGATGCAGGCGCTCAAGCAGCGTCTCGTGATCAGCCAAATCCTCAGCCATCGCATGCGCAACGGCGTGATACTCGGCCAGCAGTGCGGAGACTTCCCCCATGCCGGCGACCACCGCCTCGAATACAGTGAGCTCGGGGTCAAACAGTGGCTCCTGCGACACATAACCCATGCGCAGGCCCGACTGCCGCCACACCGTGCCATCGTCGATCGCCCCCTGCCCGGCCAGCGCACGCAGCAGCGACGACTTGCCGGTGCCATTGCGCCCGATCAGTGCGACCCGTTCACCCGGATCAAGCTGGAAATCGGCATGGTCGAGAAGTGGCACATGGCCATAGGCGAGCGAAGCATCGGACAGAATCAGGTGCGGCATGAAGGCAGTTTACTTTCCGGAGGACGAAGACAGTTGCTTGAGGTCGGCAATGATTTCTGCTGAGTGTTTCGAGGTATCGACCTTGAGGTAGGTTTTCGCAATTTTACCCTGTGCGTCGATCAGAAAGGTGTAACGACGTGCCAGACGAATGACCATCCAGTCGGAGAAAGCGCCATAGCGCCTGGCCACTGCACCCTCCTTGTCGGCCAGCAGCGGAAACGGCAGATGATATTTCAGGGCAAATTCGGCATTCGATGCCGCTTCGGCAATGGTCACGCCGACGATCTGCGCACCCAAAGCCGTAAGCTGTGCCATGTCGTCGCGAAAACTGCAGGCCTCTTCCGTGCAGCCCGGTGTATCGTTCCTGGGATAGAAATACAGCACCAGCCATTTGCCACGCAGGCTATCGAGCGAGACCTCGCGCCCGTTCTGGTCGGGCAGCAAAAAGCCCGGTGCCATGCTGCCGACCGCCGGCACCTCGTCGGCCCATGCCGCGTTGATCGGCACTAAAAACGTAAAAAAACGCAGCACCATCCAGATCCGCTTGAACATCATCATTCTCCAAAACAGGGAAACCCAGAAAATCGTCACCTACGCGCCGGGCACAAAGCGGACGGAATGTAACGCCGCCGACCAGTCACGGAATGATAGGCAAGCAAACGAATACAAAGTTTCCGCGCCGACCGACGCACTCGTAGGTCAGGCAAGGTAATCGAAACGGCAGCGTGCACCACAATGATTGATCCGGCTTGCCGGAAGGAAATCTGGCAGCTCACTGCCGCCTCGCGTAAAATACGCCCCGATCTCCTCGTAGCATAATGGATAGTGCACGCGCCTCCTAAGCGTGAGATATGGGTTCGATTCCCGTCGAGGAGGCCAAATAAGGTTCCACAATAATCCGGCAATATCCTTCAAACCTGCGTAATTGCAGGTTTTTTATTGCCTGTTTAATCCGCATCGGTTTAACAACATCCAACGACATGCGAAAAAAAGCAGAGGTAACTTGGGGGGTAGTCGGAAATACTGAAATCTAGCGACCCCTTAAATCTCAGCAAATCGTTATATAGCGCAGCTTTCAGAGAATTGCTGCCATCAGGAATCGAACCCGTACCAGCTTTTGCGCTTCAAACTGAAGAACCTCAAGGGTGGAGGATCTATAGCACGTCGAACGAGATCAGCAAGGCAATGAACTTACCCGGTGCGTGTGGCGAACTGAAGAATCAGTTTGTCGTCGTTTGCAGGTACAACCTGAATGCTTGCTTTCTGTAAATCATCCCGAATTTCTTCGAAGGCTCCGAACTGTTTGGTGCTCGGAGGCGGCGCGGTGATCGGAAACAGCACGTCATCCGGCAAGGCGTTGCGCTTGCGCAGGCGACGTACCTTATCGACCCACTGGCCTCCGTGCGTCAATATCTTCGTGGAGTCGCCCTGATCCAGGTACAGAGGTTTGATGATGCGTTCTGCCTTGCCATCGGCCATGTGGACAAAGGGGAAGTTGACCGCAAAATCGTCATTGCCAATTTTTTCTTGCCGATAGTTGTTCCCGACCTTGGCATGAAACAGGAGTTTGCGCACAGTGCTTTCGAGCAGGCGTTCCTGATATTCCTTGGTGACGAAATTACGCTCGACGTAATGGTCGTAAAGTGCATCCAGTTTTGCTTTGGGTTCGTCCGCAAGGGCAATTCGCTGTTCGTCGAATTGGAGCATTGCTTCTCGTGGCCTGACCAGTTCGGCAAACAGATTCCGTGCCAAGGTCAGGTCAATTTCCCGTTTCCGTCCATCCAAGGCCATCCGGCGAAGATTGGTAGAAAACCGCTCAAGTTCTTCCTTGAACAATTCTTTGCCATTCAGGTAAATCTTGTAGTCAAGCTGGTGGAAGAACTGAGTAATGCGCCCATAGCGCTTCAGCAGTCGGAATCCGAAAAAGCGGGCCTCGGGTGCCATCAAAACAACACCCACATTGGCAAACTCGCCCGTTTCCACAAACGGGCGAAAGCGCAACAACGCGTATTGGCAGGCTAACTTTTTCACGGTGTATTCCAGAAATCTTCCCGATGGCAACGCTCCAGGCACGAAGCAATTTCACCCCAGGTTACATTGGCAGGCACTCCCTCGTCGACGTACCACCACGAATCAGGGATGGTAGCACGGATATCTTCCAGGCCAGAAAGAGCAATTGCCAACCGTTCACCATATCTACGGCGTTCGACGTGATCACTGAAGACCTGGTTCCAGTAATCGGCGAAAACGTGTGATTCAATAAAGCGGGCCGCATCAAAGCCTGGATCAAACGCCTGGTTGTGGTCGATGACCGCCACCTCGTCAGAACGCACGTCCCACAGAAGATTCGGATTCCCCCCGAGCTCGGTCAGGTGGCGATCTTCATTGTGCACCCACCAATCAAAAACCAGGATATCCATTGCGACCTCCGGGGGAACAAGGTCGCGTGTCGTGACGCTCAATTCGTCGGCATGCGGAATTTGGCGCGAGGCAAAAACGATGCCAGACCCAAGCTGGCCAATGTCAGCGCGGACCTGTATTTCGACCAGTTCAACCGGAACATCAGCCAGTACATAGTCGGCTATTGGCAAACCAAACGCCGTGGCCAGTTGCGCCGATACCCATTCGCAAATCTGGCTGCGTCTGCCGGCGCCGATTCCTTTGACGAAGTAGACCGCACCATCATCCCCTTGGCAAATAAAGGGCTTGGTGACGCCCTGCTTCGCACGCCCCTGGATTTCTTCGATGATGACGGTTTCCATGACCGGGTGCTTTCTTCTGTCGAATGGCTATTGTAGGGCCGTCGCAATCGCCCGAAAACTCTCCAGCCCCGCCTCCAGGTTGTCAATGATCTCCCCGGCCAGCACATCTGGTTCCGGCAGGTTATCAAGATCAGAAAGGCTTTTATCCTTCAGCCAGAAAATGTCCAGACTGGTCTTGTCGCGCGCCACGATCTGCTCGTAGGTGTACTTGCGCCAGCGGCCTTCGGTATTGGTTTGCTCATCCCACGTTTCCTTGCGCTCGAAGCGGTTCTGCGGGTTGTAGCTGGCGATGAATTCCTGCAAATCCTCGAAGCGTAGCGGCTTCTTCTTCAGGGTGTGGTGAATGTTGGTGCGGTAGTCGTAGAACCAGATTTCTTTCGTCCACGGCGCCTTGCTGGCGGCGTGGTTGTCGAAGAACAGCACGTTGCGTAGAACCAGATTTCTTTCGTCCACGGCGCCTTGCTGGCGGCGTGGTTGTCGAAGAACAGCACGTTGGCCTTGACGCCGTTGGCGTAGAAGATGCCGGTGGGCAGGCGCAGTATGGTGTGCAGGTCGGTGTTTTCCATCAGCTTCTTGCGCACCGTTTCGCCGGCACCGCCTTCGAACAGCACGTTATCCGGCACCACCACGGCGGCACGTCCGGTGCTCTTGAGCAGGGTGCGGATGTGCTGGACGAAGTTGAGCTGCTTGTTTGACGTAGTGGCCCAGAAGTCCTGGCGGTTGTAGGTCAGATCGTCCCTTTCCTGCTCGCATTCATCGTTGGTAAAACTCATCGAGCTCTTCTTGCCGAAGGGCGGATTGGCCAGCACGTAGTCGTAGGTTTTGGGCGAACTGGCCACCAGTGCATCATTGGGTGAGATCATGCTGTCACCGTCGATTTCGCCGATGTTGTGCAGGAACATGTTCATCAGGGCGAGGCGGCGGGTGCCGGCGACGATCTCGTTGCCGTAGAAGGTTTCGTGCTTGAGAAACGCCTTCTGTGGCTTGTCCATCGCATGCGCCGCGATGAGGAAATCGTAAGCCGCGAGGAAGAAGCCACCGGTGCCGCAGGCGGGGTCGGCAATCGTCTTGTTGGGCTCGGGGCGAACGCATTCGACCATGGCACGAATCAGGGCGCGCGGCGTGAAGTATTGGCCGGCGCCGGACTTGGTGTCTTCGGCGTTGCGTTCGAGCAGGCCTTCGTAGATGTCGCCCTTCACATCGGCGCCCATGGTTACCCACTGCGTTTCTGCGTTCGAGCAGGCCTTCGTAGATGTCGCCCTTCACATCGGCGCCCATGGTTACCCACTGCGTTTCATCAACCATGTCGATCAGGCGATAGAGCTTGGCCGGGTCCTGAATCTTGTTCTGTGCCTTGGTGAAGATTGAACCGAGCATGCCCGGCTTGTTGCCCAGCTCGCGCAGCAGGGTCACGTAATGCACTTCCAGTTCGGCGCCGCGCTTGGCCTTGAGGCTGGGCCAGTTATATTCGGCGGGAATGCCGACCTTGCGACTGTACGGCGGCTGGCTGTATTCATCCGCCATCTTGAGGAAGATCAGATAGGTGAGTTGTTCGAGATAGTCACCATAACTGACGCCGTCGTCGCGCAACGTGGTGCAGAAACTCCAGACCTTGGAAACGATGGATGCGGTGGCGTTCATTTACGGGCTTTCTTGCTGATGGGCTGGGCCGATTTGTCGGCCTTGATGCGGGCGAGGAGTGCCGATGCGGGTTCGTCGGTCGGGTCTTGCGGGACCAGTTGGCCGGAGAAGGCTTTCTTCAGGATGGACTGGCGCAGGGCTTCGGCTTGTTGCAGGGAATCAGTGATGGTTTTATCGAGTTGGTCAATTACAGACATCTTGTCATCGACAACACCGATGACCTCCTCTTGTTCGGCCAAAGAACAAATTGCAAACACGATATTTACCATCCGAGTTAGCCCCAAGTCCTGATTGCCGACACCGTGGGTAAACTTCTGGGACTGTGTATAACAGAACGAAGAATTTAGAGCGTGCTGCAAATAAAAAGGCTTTACTGCTGAGGTCAATTTCAAGACCGCGACATGTACCCACACGTTAAAGTCGACGTCATAGGTATTTACCCGGGCAATTCCAGTGGTCCCGCCTTTTGTGTATAAGAGGTCACCAACCTCAGGTTTACATCGTCTGGATAGCTCTTCGTGAAGCTTCCTTGAAATGAATTTCGCCGTAGTGAAATCCACACCATCAGGCCGAACGTTTCCGCCAGAAATGAATGGAATCCCTTCATCAGCGTACTTCGGGCTGAAATGTGGCCCGTCTTTGACTGACCAAGTCAATTCTCCTAACTTAACCCACTTCCACCCCATAGGCAGCACAGGTAGGTCAGCCAGTTCTTCGGCTGTCAGCGGTGCCAGTGGCTTCGGTGCCTTTGGTTTACTGCCGGGCTTGCCGGCGGCTTCCCAATCAGCGACCTGTTGCCGGTAGCGTCGCTCGCGTTCCTTCTGGATACGCTTGAGCAAGGCGTCGGCGGATTCGAGTTTGTCCGGGTTGTCAGCGCGCCATTGGGCGGTAAGCTTGCCCTCGAAGGCATGTTTGAGCAGAGACTGGCGATAGACCTTGAGCTGCGCCTGGGCGGTCTTCAGGTTTTCGATTCCTTTATCCAGCTCGGAAAACAGTTCCTCGATTTTGACTACGATACGGTGCTGATCAGCAAGAGGCGGGATCGGGATTTCAATGCCAAGATAATCGTCGAACTTGAGGTTCCGTAGATTGTTACTTCCTGCTTGGTAGGCTCTAATATCGCCGCTTTTGTAAAAGAACTGCAGGAATAAATTCAGATAACACGAATCTATTTCTCCGGAAGGACGAAACAGCCGTAAAAAATTGGTACAGATTTTAGGTAAGTTAGGGGAATGGGATAGCGAGATCTTGTCAATCAGGACTGTTCGGCCAACAGGCTGGTCAGGGCCTCCGCCCGAAATCTCAACAAGAATGTCACCGATGCGAAGTGCCCGGCTGGCCAGACTTGTTTTTTTGACCTTGCGCAGGGACGCAGTTCTTCCCCTGTCTTCGTTCCAGTTGCGGAATTCGGAGCCTCGGATGCAGAGCGCTGCGGTGTAGTCAGCTGAGTCAAATTCCGGGTCTTTCCCCCAATCACCGCCAAGAGTCAGTGTTGCCAATACTTCTAGAGCTGTGTTTTCCCAAGCTTCTGGTTTTCGCAACTTCATCACGCCACCAGCACTTCATTCAACTCATCAAGCAGCGTGTCCATCTTCGCACCAAATAGCTGATACATTTTCCCAAGCCCGCCTTGCCCATCGAAGGGCGACATTTCAAGATCGTCGCGCTCGATGTGAAATGAGTTGGCGACGTGGTCGCGAATCATACGCAACCAGTCCATTTGTTCTTCATTAAATTTTTCACTGCCGCCGGAGTGGTGCTTCATCACCCAGTTCTGGAAGTTGCGGCGGACGGTGTCGTCGAAGGTGGCGAGCTTTTCATCCATGCCGCAGACGCGGCGAATCAGCGCCACGAGTGCTGTTAGTTCGCTGATCGGTTGCTCGCCCTTGTAGTCGTCCAACTGGCGGTAGGCTTGCCACACACGCATGGGCGCGAGCTTGGGTTTGTCGGCCTTCAGCTTGTCCAGCACCTGACGGATCAGATTGAAACTGAGTTCGCGCCGACGGTAGGGCTGACTAAAAAAGATGGTCAGCGCGGTGATGTTGTCCTGATTCGCTTTCAGGTAGTCGGCAAACTCATTGGTGAGGGCTTGGGCGTTGTTGGCCGCGTCCTTGTCCCACTCGGCGCGCAGGACGGTATCGAGGTTGTCGTGGTCGAGGGTTTGTTCCTTGTCGCGGCGTATGGCGTCGATGAGTTCAACCAGTTCGCCGTTGAAGACAGTGGCAGCCGCTTTGACCAACTGTTCCTGTGCCTGTTGGCGCTTGGTGTCGCCGGGGTCGCTGCCTATCGGCAGGCCGGCAAGTTCCAGTGCCCTGGCTTCGATGTTGTCGGCGTCGATGGCGCCGAATAGCTGGCCGATCATCTGCTTGAGCTCGATGCCGCCGGAGGCGTCACGGATTTGCCGTTGATCGTCGGGGTCGAGCTGCTTGTTGAGTCGGGCCAGACGCCCGGCCAGTGAGGACACAGTATCTTCGTCGGTGGCGCCCATCATCACGGCCATGGCCAAATCCTTGAGCGGCACAGTGGGCTTGGTGATGAGCGGCTGACTGGCGGTCTTGAGCGACTTGGTGACCCCGATGGCGTCGACGATGACGTAGTGGGTTTTGGCGCTGACGGCAGAAGGGGTGACTTTTCTCAGCTCGTCCATATCCAGCGTGCGGGTGCCGCGCCCTTTCATCTGCTCAAAATAGTTGCGGCTTTTCACGTCGCGCATGAAGAGCAGGCATTCCAGCGGTTTGACGTCGGTGCCGGTAGCAATCATGTCCACGGTGACGGCAATGCGCGGGTAGTAGTCGTTGCGGAACTGGGCCAGGACGGACTTGGGGTCTTCTTCGGTCTTGTAGGTGAGCTTCTTGCAGAAGGCGTTGCCTTCACCGAATTCCTCACGCACGGTCTGGATGATGTCATCGGCGTGGCTATCGGTCTTGGCGAAAATCAGGGTCTTGGGCACTTCCTTGCGACCGGGAAAAATCTCGGGCCACTTGTTGCGGAAGGTGCGGATGACGGTACGAATCTGGTCCGGGTTGACGATGTTGCGGTCAAGTTGAGTGGCGGAATAGGTTTCGTCTTCATCCTGCATTTCCCAGCGTTTCTTGCGCGTGAGCTTTTCGCGGCGCTCGACATGCTGCTGGGCGTTGAGTTGCGCGCCGGCCATGGTGATCTGCGTTTCGATGACATAGATTTCGTTGCCGACGTTGACGCCATCGGCGACGGCTTTTTCGTGGCTGTAATCGCTGACCACGTTTTTGTTGAAAAAACCGTAGGTCCGATTGTCCGGTGTGGCGGTAAGGCCAATCAGGCTGGCGTCGAAGTAATCGAGCACCTGCTGCCACAGGTTGTAGATGGAGCGGTGACATTCATCGATGAAGATGAAGTCGAAAAACTCCGGCGGGACTTTTTCGCTATACACCACAGGCATCGGCGCCTTGGGCTGCGCGAGTTCGGCCGGGTTGATCTCTTCGGCGGCGTCATCGAGCGGGGTGTCCTTGAGAATGGAGTACAGCCGCTGAATGGTGCTGATGCAGACCTGACTGTCCTTGGCGACTGATGATGATTTGAGTCGCTGAACGTTGTAGAGCTCAGTGAACTTGCGGTTATCGTCAATAGGCAAATACGACATCATTTCCTGCTCGGCCTGTTCGCCAAGGTTTCGGGTGTCCACCAGAAACAGAATGCGCTTGCCCTGTGCGTACTTGAGCAGGCGATAGATCGAGGTAATGGCCGTGTAGGTCTTGCCAGCGCCGGTCGCCATCTGGATCAGGGCGCGCGGTCGGTCGGCCTTGAAGGATTCCTCCAGGTTGGTGATGGCGACTTCCTGACAATCGCGCAGGCGCAATTCGTGAGCGGGTACATGATTCGGGTTAAGCGCTGGGAGGTGCTGCAAGCGTGCGCGCAGGCTGTCGCCTTGAGCGATCCATTCCTTGATGGTTTCCGGGCGGTGGAAATTGAAGACTTCACGGGAGCGCGGCTTGGGGTCACGGCCATCGGTGAAGCGGGTAATGATGCCGGTGCTCTCGTAGAGGAAGGGCAAGGGTTCCTTGTTGTTAACCCATTTCAGCTTGGCAGCCGCATAACCAACGGTTTGCTCTTCAACTTCAGTGATCTTGTGGCCGAGTTCTTCTTTCTTGGCTTCGATGACGCCGACGGCTTGCTTGTCGACGAACAGGACATAGTCGGCGGGGCCGACATCGGTGTGGTATTCGCGGACGGCAATGCCGAGGCCGGCGCTGAAGTCGATTTTCTTGGCCGATTGAATGACCCAGCCGGCAAGCTTGAGCTGCGCGTCGATGTTGTCGCGTGCTTTTTGTTCAGGCGTCTGGTTTTCGGTCATCGCAGGCTCAACTTTTTTCATTTGAGGCAATGCGGATGATATATGAAGAAGGGATAGAAGGCATAGAAGTCAGATTCAGGGCCCCATCCTATGTATGAAAAGGGGGAGGACTATACCGGGGGTCGAAAATCAGTTGCCCCTCTATCCGGTCGGCCATAAAAAGGAATGCTTATTTACTGCCAACGCCCCATTCAAGCCGTTCTCTGGTGACCGTAGTAGCCCGCGCCGGGCAACCTGGACAGCAACATCCCAATTTCGCGTGACAGCCAACTGAATATTCATAGGATAAAAAGCACGTCACCGGAGGTGACGAACGCCGGGAAACAGGGTGTGTTCTCATTTGGCGGGCGGATCACGTCAAATGAAACACACTCTATGGCATCGAAGAATTCCTCGCAGACGACGGCTTCAAGGCTGACTTGAGGCTCCATCTGTCCGACGCTCCGGCCCTTACCGCCAACTGGCGAAACGCACGCGGCAAATGAAGCGGCTCCGTAGGCCTGCCATGGTACCCTTGTCTATTGGACATCTACAAATGGCATGCCGCGAGATCCGCATGAGCATTGGTTTGCCTGCATGATGTGCTGTAGACAGCCGTATTAATTGCCCTGCAGGCCGGTTCAAACCGGAAGCCCGACCGAATACGAAGAGAAAATACTGCACCGGGCGCGGAGAACTACAATCGTGTTTTCACATGAAACAGGAACCGCCATGACCCCGAACGCCGCCTCTCGTTTCAACCGCCTGACCGGCCTCTACGAACCGTCGGCCATCGTGCAACTTGCGGACGGCCGTTTTCTGGTCGTCGAAGACGAAAAGGATCACCCGTTCAGCCTGGTGTCGCTTGATCGCAATGGGAAGGTGGAGAGCACGCCCCTGACGCCCGGCCTGTTTGAATTCGATGACGGTTTCTGGAAGCTTGACGATCTCGAAGGACTGACGCTAGACCCCACGGGGTGGATTTACACCATCACTTCACAGTCGCTTGACGGCGATGGCGATGCGAAAAAGTCACGGGAAAAGTTGGCCCGTTTCCGTATCAAGGGCGATCGCGTCGTTGATGCCAGCGCGGTCAGGGGCCTGAAACCTGCGCTCCTGGCGGCACATCCAGAGCTGGCTGCAGCGGCCGCGATACGCGACGTCAAATCCGGCGGCGGGCTGAATGTCGAAGCGCTGGAAGCCAGCGCCGACGGTCGCCATCTGTGGGTGGGCTTTCGCGGCCCCTTGCTCGACCAACGGGCGGTTCTCGCCTGCGTCGAGAACCCATCGGGAATCTTCGATGCGGACGAAGCACCGCGCATCGCGGCACGCCTTGAAACGCTCGATCTTGGCGGCCACGGGATACGCGGCATGTCCTACGTTCCGAGCCTGGGTGGTTATCTGGTCGTCGCCGGCCCGGTGGGGCCCGAAGAAGCCGCGTTCCGGCTCTGGTTCTGGAGCAGCGAAACAGGGGCGCCGGCGCGGCGCGTCCATCTCCCCGGGTTGCCGGGTCTCGAACATGCGGAGGGCATCTGCCCGGCTGTTCTCGATGGACAGCAATGCCTGGTCATCGTCAGCGACGACGGCAAGCGGGCTGGCGGGCGTTACGCCCAGTATCTGGTGCTTGATCTGGCCACTGCCGGACTGACGATTGACCCGATTGCCCCGACGAGCTAACGGCGCGGGCGAAACGCCGTCGCGTCAATTGCTGTCTTGACTCAGGGACCACTTCAGTCGTTGCAGAATTAGGCATATCATCTCGACAGGCTGGAAGCTGTGGCGGTACCGCTTCACGGTGCATGGCGCAATGAGAAAAACCGCAGCCTGACGGATTCAGGTCAACGAGGCAATGGAGGGGTCGGCAATGGTCACAAAAAATGCGAGCAAGGCAGCCAAGGATTTGAAAGCGCTGAACAAGAGGTGTAGAGAGCTGATGCGTCTCATCAAGTCGGGCAAAGCCAGCGATGCCGAAGTCAAGGAGTTCTCAGCATTGCCAAGGGAAATCGGACCGGCGCGTGGAAAAACCCTTGACATGATGCTGGCCAGCAGAAACAACTAGGCAGCAGCCTGATGGCATCCGGCAGTGCGGTGCAGACGTGATACTGCGAAAAGCGAACATTAAATAACAAGTTTGTGCCGCCGGGCTCAAAGGAGTAATTACCGGAAACCCCTACCTGACTGGCGTGGCAAGCGGAATATCCGCGTTTGGATTACTGCCCGAGACTGAAAGCGCTACCGGTGAACCTGGAACTTGCACGCACTAATTGAATTCATCCCGGCATCATTCACATGAAATGCCAAAGACTCCAAGCATCAGGAAATGGTTAAACGATACGAGACGACCAACCAAACCAGTACAATCGCAGCCGATACGAAGCGATTTGAAAAATAGGAATCAGAGACGGTAGAAGTTGTTGCTTTGTTCATGGTTTTCTTTTATCAGGTTATTAAAGTTTTGTCATATTGCGAAATCCAATTGCATCTGACGAAACGAATCATACCCACGAATGATCGGCGAGTCTGTTGCGCCTTAGTACATTCCAATCCAAGTATGAGTCTGAGCGATCGTTTTTGAAGTTGAATTATTTATCAAAAAAGGTTTTGTTTTTGGCGGGGTTGTGGG